>JALWEA010000587.1 GCA_027039465.1 Calditrichia bacterium
GCCTTTAACATGAATGCCGGAAACCGTCTTCTCATCCAGCGGAATAAGTTCCATGGGTTCGCGTAAAACGCCGTTAAAAGCCTGATAACTACCGATAATTTCCCAATTATATTCTTTCGATGCGCGTTTAACAATGGCGCGAATAACAGCATTTAACCCCGGGCAGTCGCCCCCGCCCGTAACCACTAAGACACGTTTTTTCATGCTAACCTCGATTTATTCTTAAACATTCGTTTCAAAAAAAACTGTATTCTCCCAAATTAAGCCGAAATATACATTCGGGTTTCAATTTGTGCAATTCTTTTTGTCGACCGAACCGAAAAATATTTTAGAAATTTTCGGAAAAAGATTTTTTAACTTGCGGTCGATTGAGTCACAAATTTTTGGAGACGAACAAAAATGGAATAACTTTGAATGCTGTTTTCCCGTTGATAAAATAAGTTGCGCTAAAAAGAAAGTTTGAATCTATCCAAAAAAAGGAGAGCGATTTTGGGTAATAAAAAACGACTTTATGATTTTAATTTCAAATTTTAACATTTTGTACGATAATAAATTTCTGTAAGCGATTTTTAGTCGCTATTACGATTTGAATCTTATTCAATCATTTAAAATGAACTTACATTTCGGGAAGATGGTAAGTTCGTTTGCCGCCATTTTAATCCGTTAAACAAAAGCAAGGAAAGGAACTCCGATGCTGCAGTTTTAGATACGCCAACCCCAATACTTCCCATGTCTTATTCAATGGATTCCGTTCGGACACGTGCGTATGAGTGGAAGAATTTTTATTCCAAATCGACTTATTAATAAATAGAAGGAAGGTGTTTTATGAAACATTTTATCGCAACTCTGATTTTTTTAACGGGATTCTTAAGCCTACTCCCTGCTCAGAGGTGGCGAGAATTAACTCAAAGTAATTCCGCTTTGCCGAGCAATGCCATCCAAAGTATTTTTTTTGATGGCGATCAGTCCGTCTGGCTATGTACACAGGATAGCGGTCTGGTACATTATCAGAACGGGCAATTCATTACTTACAATTCCAATTCAAACGATAATTTTACTGCGGATTGGGCCAATCAAATAGTCAAAAGCCCTTCCGGTACTTACTGGATTATTTCGGAATACGATGGTTTGTTCAAATTAAAAGGCGGGCAATTCACGCAATATAAAGATGACGGTAACGGGCACAATTTGGAATATCTGCGCTCCGTTACCTTGCAAAATGGCGGTCCGGGCAACGGCGGCGCTATTTGGATCGGAACCTGGGGGCATGGTTTGTTCAAATTTAACGGAAACTATTGGAGTTATTTCGATCAAGCTTCGGGAATACTGCCGGACAATAGTTGCTTGGCATTAGCCTGCGAAGAGGATCCGAATTCCGATAGCAGCGTGGTTTGGGTCGGTACTAACAGTGGATTGATGAAGTACGACGGTCATAATTGGGAAAAAGTTACTGTGGGAAATACGGATGATTTGTGGATTAATGCCATTGCCATCAAAAACGGCGGCCCTACCTTTGGCAACGGCCAATTGATCATTGGATGCGAAACGGGAGAGCTGGCCCTTTTCGACGGAAACAGTTGGAATATCTTCAATATGGCAGATCCCTGGAATCCCAACAATGCGGTAAACGATATCTCTGTTGATGCCGATGGCATTGTCTGGTTCGGGCAAGAAGACGAAGGGCTTGGAATGTACGATGAAAAGTCGCTGCTATCTTTTTACAAAGATAATTCCGGCATTCTCGCAAACGATGTCATTTCCTTGGCTACGCGTTCAAACAACGATTCCACCGAAGTTTGGTGTTCTGTTTACGGAAAAGGCGGCGAAGGCTATATAGGTATTTCCATTTACACCCAGGCGCGTGTAACCGGACTGGCCAGGCAAGAAAACATGCCCGGCACATTTTCACTTCGGCAAAACTTTCCCAATCCCTTTAATCCGAGCACGCGAATTCAATTTACAATGGCCGGGACGGAGCATGTGAATCTGACGGTTTTTAATGCGCTGGGTCAGAAAGTGCGCACGTTAGTCAATCGAAAATTAACGCCCGGTTCTTACACAGCTACCTTCAATGCCGGTTCATTACCGAGCGGGATTTATTTTTACACATTGCAAACGCAACACAAAAGCCAAACGCGTAAAATGCTTTTTGTGAAGTAAATAAGTCAATCGTAACGAAAATCGGCCTGATTTTTAGGTTGATTTATGATAAGTAACTTTTAAAAAATACCGTTATTTCAGGAATTTTTTATTCGATGTAGATTTCCGCTCTCCCTTTTTAATCATGGATAAGTCCATGTTGATCAACAGATTACATCCCCCTATCTTCGAAGAAGAGAGGGGGAATGAGGGGGTGAGTTAAGCATCGCAAATTAATTTTTCAAAGGTTTCGAGAAGTTGATTTTTAAGAACTCAATAAGCGGGAAATAAAAAATCTCTGGTTTTAACAAACAAAAGGATGAAAACCATGAAACGGATAGTGCTTTTTTGCATTGCTTCCATTTTACTCATGTCCTTTGCTTTGAATGCTCAGGATCAATGGGTCAACTATACTTATTCCAATGCCGTGTTAGCCATCGAACACGACGGTGATTATTGGTGGTTGGGTACCGAAGGCGGTTTGGTCAAATTCAATGAAACCGACCACTCCATTCAAGTATTCAATCGCGGTAACTCCGATATTTTAACCAACCGCATACCGCTTCTTTCCAAAGACGAAAATGGAAACTTGTGGCTGGGCACGCCTTATGGGGTTAGTAAGTTCGACAGTAAAAATTTTTCCAATTATACCGCAGAGAACAGTGATTTGCTGAATAATAATATTAAGCATTTAGCATACAGTAAATACAGCGGATTATGGGTTGTTACGGATTCGGCTCTAACTTTTTTCGACGGTACCAACTGGAAACATTTTCGGGTGGATAATTACGGGGATTCACTTAAACAGATTTCCGCGATTTACGCGGTTTCTTCCGGATTATTATTTGCCGTCGGTAGCAAAGTGGAATTCATTCAACCCGATGGCACCATTAATGATATGGGCTTCGGAATTACCGCCCATATCTCCGGAGTGGGTTTCGATTACATGAATAATGTCGTTGTTTCTTCTTATGATAACGGCTTTTGGATTAGCTCGGACCAGGGATGGAACCATTATTATAACGGAAATACCCCAATGCACACGGATAACATTTTCCAGTTAAGCGTGGCACCCAATGGCGATCTGTATTTTAATCACGGCCAGAACGGGGTTACCGTTTTACATTCTGACGGTACCTGGAACCTCATCCCCGATCAGGATGGTGATCCGTTGAATTATCTGATTTATGTGTATGCCGAAGATAAAATCGCCATGAGTTTGGCCTGGCCGTTTCTTGGATTCGTGATTGCGGATCATCCCGATGAATGGACCTACACATTTTCCGATAATATTAATCTGAATATTTCCCCTATTCACAGTAATGAAGTAAATACCATGGTTATTCGGAATGGCAAAAAATACATCGCTTCGTGGGGCGTTGATGTGCTGGACGAAAACAATCATTTAATTCGAAAATACGATTACAATGACGGGGATTTCTCCCCTTTGTACAATCCGACAAAATATTTGGCGGTGGATGTTTGGGAAAATATTTGGTGCGGAGATGAGGTGAATGGTGAACTAATTAAAATCAACGGTGATCGGATTATTCCGATTACCGGCGATAGTGTCAATATCGAAAATATGAGAGTGACCGGTTTGCAATGGGAAACGACAAAATTGCCGGATGGCACATTGAGCGGCACATTGTGGGCCAGCTTTTACGGCAGCGATTACGAAGGAATAGCCTATTTGGATTCCGTCTGGCATAAATTCCCCAATGAACATCCGAAATATCCCGGAGAAATGAATGCCTTCGTTCGGGATGCATCCGGTGTAATGTGGATTGCGGATCACAATATTTATTCTTATGACGGTAATGAATTCAAGAGTTATTGGTGGGATTTGCCCATTAAAGAAGCAACCTGTGTGGTACAAGACAAAGCCGGAAATTTGTGGTTCGGCGGCAAACCGGACGAATCCATGGGTTGGCCCGGCGGTCTATTGGAATTTGACGGCAGCAATTGGACATTAATTAAAAAATCCGATTCGCCTTTGCCGGATGATTATGTGACATCTTTAGCTTGTGATACGACGGGTAATATTTGGATCGGTACTTTTAACGGTGGACTCGCCAAACTGGCGCCTGACGGTACCTGGAGCGTTTTTAATCGTGATAATTCGCCTTTGGATAACAATGGCATCGAAAAAGTTGTGGTGGATAAGCTGACAAACAATTTGTGGATTCTGAATCGTGATGCCGGCGTTTTTATTTACAACGAAAACGGGGTGACAAGCATTCCGGGTTTTAAAGCGACTCCCAATGTGCCGGGTTCATTAACTTTGTACCCGAATTATCCCAATCCCTTTAATCCGCAAACGACCATTCGTTTTAAAATGGCGCGTAGCGGGCATATCTCATTAAAAATTTTCGATCTTAACGGACGATTGGTACGCACATTGGTCGATGGCTTTAAACCGGCAGGGGAGTATCGCATTTCCTTTGACGGTAACGGTTTGGCAAGCGGAATTTACTGGTGCCGTCTGACGAATGGTACGGTAAGCCAAACACGTAAAATGGTGTTGGTGCGATAAAAATCGGAAAAAATCGCATTAATTGAGCTTAGCCGAAATGATATCCTTTTAGCGACGGTACTTTTTTAGCGGCACGTTTTGAATCTTGTAAAGAAGTTTAGTAAACTAAGCTCAACAAACATGGATCAATAAAAGTCACGGAGGATGAATTTTGCTGTTTAAAAAATTTCTGAGCGTTGCGATTATCTTATGTTTTTCGTTGCCGCTTTACGCGCAATATCCGTTTAATGCGCCCAATTACAAATCCATTCACCAATACGAGTACGAATTACACCGGAATGATCCAAAAATGCCCTCGTTTTTCGATCCGTCCGGCAAAGGAATTAGGCGCTTAAGCCTGAATAAGGCCGCGGTTGGCGGTCCCTCGAAAGCGATTTTCGGATACCTTCCGTACTGGGAATACACAACGGGACGCAATTCCTTGCAATACGATTTGTTGACCCATATTGCACTTTTTGACTTTGGCGCCAATGTTACAGGAAGCATTAGCAACCCTTCCTATTGGCCCTGGACGGATGTCATTAATGCCGCTCATGACCATGGGGTTAAAGCGATTATGACGCTGGTGAATTTCAACGGGGACCAAATTCATACCATTCTCACGGATACAACCGTTAAAAAAACGCTGTTTACCAATATTAAAAATTTAATACTTCAATATGCTCTGGATGGTGTTAATATTGATTTTGAGGGCCTGCACTCCGCTGATCGCGGTTCGGTTTTAAACGGATTTATGAATGACCTGAGCGCCAGTTTGAAGCAGGAATTTCCGAGTGCGGAAATTTCATTTGCCGGCCCGGCCGTTAACTGGGGCGGTTGGGATTTGTTGGGCCTTTCCGAATCGTGTGATTATATTTTTATTATGGGATATGCTTTTAGCGGCGGCTGGAGCGCCAATGCCGCGCCAACGGCTCCGTTAACAGGCGGTTCCTACAATGTTACCAATACGGTTACCGTGCAATATGCCGAAGTGGTGAAGGCCCATCCAGAAAAATTGATTTTGGGCGTTCCGTATTACGGCTGCCGCTGGAAAACAAAGGACGATCGTAAAGGTTCCGAGGCCATCGATTTTATTAATAATCCGTTTTATGCCCAGGCCAAAAAAGAAGCGGAAAATTACGGCGATTTTTGGGATTCGAACAGTCAAACACCTTGGTACAAATATCAGATCGGAACGCAATGGTATCAGGTCTGGTACGACAATGCCGCCAGTTTGGCCAAAAAATATGATTTGGCGGATAGCAAACATTTAAAAGGCATTGGTATGTGGGCCCTGGGCTATGACGACGGACGCAGTGAATTGTGGAATTTGTTGCGTCAACGCTATTTACCGGATACCGAACCGCCGCCCGAAACGCCCAAGTCAATTTACGTCGGTCCGGCGCAGGACTCCACAAGTCTGTTTTTTAAGTATGACTCGGTTTACGGAGTGAGCGGTTATGCAATCTACTTAAGCACCAACGGAAGCAATTTTTCTTTGGCCCGTCAAACAACGGAAACATCCGTAACCATCGACAGTTTACAGCCCAATCAGCTCTACTATGTGCTGATCCGTTCCTATAATGACCGTGGCTACAGCGATTATTCTTCACTTTTAACAGCGACGACCACTACTCAAAAACCCGTTTTGCTGGTTGACGGTTTTGAACGGAGTAACGACGGGAGCAATACGTATCGATATTTAAAGTATCATGCCGTTTCTTTTGATGCCAACGGATTTCCCGTAGCCTCGGCTACCAACGATGCGCTCATGAACGGGCTGTGTGTAGCCGATTCCTTCCGAATTGTGGATTGGATGCTGGGCAATGAAGGGAGTAATGATTTTACTTTTAATAACAAGGAGCAGGCCATTGTACGACAATTTTTGGAAAACGGCGGACGTTTATTGGTTAGCGGTTCCGAAGTCGGCTGGGACTTGGTGGCTAAAGGTTCCGTGCAAGACCGTTCTTTCTTTGAAAATTATCTGAAAGCCGTTTATGTGAGTGATGCGCCGAAAAATCAATCCGGCGTTTATTATCAGGCGCAACCCGTCTCCGGCACTATTTTTGACGGACTTAATTCGTTTAAATACGATGACGGCACACACGGAACGTACGATGTCAAATGGCCCGATGCCATTCTTCCGGCCGACGGAGCGGTGCTTGGCTTGCTGTTTACGGG
>JALWEA010000588.1 GCA_027039465.1 Calditrichia bacterium
ACCGCCAATGAAGATGCTCTGGAGCGGATTGACTTTTCGGAAGAACCCGGCACAACAGCCACCCGTTCCGAAATTTTGCAGGAAGCGGTTCGGCAATTAAACGAATATTTTTCTGGTTCGCGCCAAACTTTCGATTTGCCCCTGCATTTACAGGGCACCCTGTTTCAACAACAAGTTTGGTCGGCATTGCTTCAGGTACCTTACGGACAAACCGCAAGTTACAAAGATATTGCCCAGGCCATCGGTAAGCCTAAGGCCGTGCGTGCCGTTGGAATGGCCAATGGCCGCAATCCCATTCCCATTATCGTCCCTTGCCACCGCATCATCGGAGCCGACGGCCAATTGGTCGGTTATAGTTCGGGACTTTGGCGCAAAGAATGGTTGCTGAAGCATGAAAAAGCAAAAGGTTTGATGCGGCACAATTAAAATCAAAAACCTAAACCGAGCGATTTTTTAATTGTCATCGCTTAGAGAAATCGGGCCTACTTTCACTTATGATGGCGCGTCCGTCCCTCGATACGATTCTGCCTTTCATCTTGTGATGTTCGAAGTAAGGGCGAAGCATTTTCGTCAAGACGCTGCAAGCTCAAAAAATTTAACGTTGTGTAACCAAAAAAAAAAACATCGATTATTTCTTTATTTGTTAGGGAAATGCTTCGCCCCTACAAATCCGGCAGAATCACTCGGGAACCGGACGCAGGTCCAAACGGAGCCGTAAATAGCATTGTAGCAATTTGCCAGGCCGTCATTTATCTTGACTTGCTAATATTAATCCTCTAAATTACAGGTTCTGTTTGGGGCTATAGCTCAGTTGGGAGAGCGCTGCACTCGCATTGCAGAGGTCAGCGGTTCGAATCCGCTTAGCTCCACGTTGCCAGGTCCCGCGCAATAGGGCGGCACCGAACCCCGTCAGGTCCGGAAGGAAGCAGCGGTAAGTGCTTTACCTATGTGCCGCGGGCTCACCTGGCAATATTTTATTCGACTTATTTCACCGGTAAAATTCAGGTTAACCATGTCGTACGTTGTAATTGCCCGTCGGTGGCGCCCCCAGCAGTTTGATGAAGTCATTGGTCAGGAACATGTTTCCCGCACTTTGGCCAATGCCATTGCCAACAACCGTATTGCCCACGCTTATATTTTTTCCGGGCCGCGCGGTGTGGGAAAAACCACCACGGCACGCATTTTAGCCAAAGCGGTCAACTGCGAAAAAGGGCCTACGCCAACGCCGTGCAACGAATGTGCATCCTGCAAAGCCATCACCCAGGGCAATTCGCTGGATGTGGTGGAAATCGACGGTGCTTCCAACCGCGGTATCGATGAAATCCGCAACCTGCGCGAAAAAATCCGCTTTGCACCGGCCATGGGCAAATATCGCGTGTACATCATCGACGAAGTACACATGCTGACTAAGGAAGCTTTTAACGCTTTGCTCAAAACCTTAGAAGAACCGCCGGAACACGTTATTTTTATTTTTGCCACCACCGAAATCCACCGCGTACCGGCTACCATTCTTTCCCGTTGCCAACGGTTCGATTTTCGCCGCATTGCCGTACGCACCATCATGGAACACTTGCAACATATTTGCGAAGCGGACAAGATTGAAATCGAAGAAGAAGCCCTGCTGCAAATTGCCAAAAAAGCGGACGGTTCCATGCGCGATGCCGAAAGTATTTTGGATCAAATCATCTCTTATGCCGGTACCAAAATTTCATTTGAAGATGTGGTTCAGGCTTTGGGCGTTATTCATCAGGACTTTTACTTTGAATTGACCGAGCAGATTAAAAAGGGCGCCATTAAAGATATTATTCTTTTGGCGAACAATATTTTTGAAACCGGCCATGATTTAAACGAATTTCTGTTAGGCTTTGAAGAGCACCTGCGCAACATTTTGGTCATCAAATCGACCGGTTCCACAAAGCTGATCGACACTTCCGAAAACTACCTCGAACGTTACAAACAATTAGCCAATGAATTTTCCGAGAACGATTTGGTCGCTTATCTGCAAGTGGTTGGCGAAACGATTAACGCCGTTAAATCGAGTCAGCAGCCGCAATTAAAATTTGAACTGGGTTTGGTTAAATTGGCCAAAATGCCCCAAACCGCTCAACTTGACGATCTTTTGCAACGCATCGAATCGTTAAAAAAAAAAGCCGCTGACAGCGTAGCCTCCCATCCCCAAACCGTACAAGAACCGGCGCCTCAGGTCCCTGTTTTCGATCTTGATTTCATTAAAAAACACTGGAAAACCCTGATAGAAAAAATCGGGAAAAACCGCGCCTCGTTAGCCGGAATTTTAGCGCAGGCCAAAATCGAAAGCTTTGACGGCAAAGCCCTGACATTAACGTGCAGCGAACAGGGTGAAATCGTCAAAGGAGAAAAAGAATGGTTGGAGCGTTTTTTTAAGCAGGAGCTGGAACATACCATTCGTTTACACTTTAATATTTTAAAGAAGCCCAAAGCAACCAAGCCCAAAAAACAAGAAGAAAGTAAAAAAGAAGCTATGGAAAAAATTGTCAATGCTTCCGAATCGATGCGTAAATTGGTTGATGAATTCGGGCTGGAGATATTTTAACGCAGGAGAACAACCATGTTTGATATGAACAATATTTTAAAACAGGCCCAAAAACTTCAGGGCGAAATGAAAAAAGTCCAGGAAACGCTGGCCTCCATCACGGTAGAGGGCAGTGCCGGAGGCGGCATGGTTAAAGTAATTGCCAATTGTAAGCTGGAAGTTCTTTCCGTTAAAATTGATCCTGAAGTTTTAAAAGAAGACGACCAGGAGATGATTGAAGATTTAATCGTGGCCGCAGTGAACCAAGCGATTCAAAACGCCCAAAAACGCGCGGAAGAAGAAATGAAAAAAGTAACCGGCGGCCTGCTGGGCAATTTACCAGGAAACCTCAACATCCCCGGATTGTAAAATGAAAGAGCTTGGCATTTCGGCACTGGACCATCTCATCGATCAACTTTCGCAATTGCCCGGCATCGGACGCAAAACGGCGCAACGCCTGGCTTTGTTTATTTTAAAAAGCGAGCCCGAATTTGCCACGGAATTAGCCGAGGCCATTGTTAACCTGAAGCAAAATACACATTTGTGCAAACGTTGTTTTAATATTGCGGAAGACGATCTGTGCGCCATTTGTAAGGATACTTCCCGCGACATTCATAAAATTTGCGTTGTGGAAGATATTGTTGATGTTATGGCCATCGAAGAAACGCACACTTATCACGGACTTTATCACGTTTTGGGCGGCGTCATTTCTCCTTTGGCCGGTGTATCCCCCGATCAATTGCATATTAAAGAATTAATCCGTCGCGTTCAGGACGAACCGATTGATGAAGTCTTGTTAGCCATTAATCCCAGCACCGAAGGCGAAACCACCATTATTTACATCAGCGAACAACTTAAGCCGTTCAATATTAAAATCACCCGCTTAGCCAGCGGCATTCCCATCGGTTCTCATTTGGAATATCTAGACATGGCGACAATCGGGCGCGCCATTCAGTCCCGCCAGGAAATGAAATAATTTTCCCGTTTCCAAAATCCCTGCCTTTTGCTCTCCAAGCGCTCAGTAACCCTATCCTAAATCGAACATTTTTTAATTATCGTCACGAGGAACTATGGCGAGCGCCACGGATTATTAAGGCAGTGACATGTAATAATTGGGAATTAGGAACTGGGAACTGGTACGGCAACCGGACCTGATCTTTTAATTATTGAGCACAAGATGCTTTCAACTCAATAGTTCGCCAAATGGCCACTCCTAACGTGGCACCCCTCCTTGCGGTAGCAGGGAGGGGCGGGGGCGGGTTAAAAAGATGGCATGTCAATAGTAAATCAGGAACCATAGCGAGCGCCATGGATTCTGACCTCGAACTTACAGGCTCTTATTAGATTTACCAAATCAATCCCTCAGTAACCCTATCTAAAATCATTGCATTATTTTTAGTCAGATTAATGCATATTTTCCACATTTGACCATATCGCTTAATTTGATTCGGAAACCGACGATAACCTTTATTACACGGAAAAACAAGGATTGAAATAACATGGAAAAAGTTTACTTAGGCTTTAAGTTGAATCACAAAACCTTTGGCATTGATGCAAAAAATGTCCTGCGTGTTTCTCAGATTGTTGAAATCACTTCGGTTCCGCAAGCTTCGGAATCAATAATGGGAATCATTAACGTAATGGGCGAGGTTGTGCCCGTGGTTGATTTGCGCAAACGTTTGGATCTTCCGGCAAAACCTTTTGCGCTGACGGACTACATCATCATCGTTCAAACCGATACGCAGGCGGTTAGTTTTGTAGTCGATGAAATCATCGGTTTAATCCCGGCATTTGATGATAAAGATGTTTCCTTAAAAAATATTATCCGCAACTCACCCGTTATTGAACGTGTTATCAAGGAACATGATGAATTTATTTTAATCATCGATAGCCGAAAATTGCTCAACGAACAGGAAAGCGAACAAATTCAGACAATGGTTGAAACGCAAAATGGTGCAATTTACAGAGCCTTTAGTAAAGCTACAGCCTGAGCAGGTACTTCATGTGGCCGATTTAATTCAACGGCAATTGGGCTTAATTTACAACGGAGATAAATTGAGCGACCTGGAGCGTCGCTTAAATCATGTTTTAAAAGAAATTCCGAAGGAAGAGCTCGGCCTTACGATTTCCCGATTATTAGCCGGAGAATTCGAGCGAATCCCCAATCTGATTCCCCAACTCACCATTCCCGAAACCTATTTTTTGCGCAATATTCGTTTATTTAAGGCGCTTAAATCCAAAATCTTACCCGAAATTATCAATCGAAAAAAATTCTCGCATCAATTGAATATTTGGAGCGCCGGTTGTTCCAGCGGCGAGGAACCCTATTCGGTTTCCATTTTACTAACCGAACTTTTAGGTGAAAAAATCGATCAATGGCAAATCAACCTAATCGCCACGGATCTTAATGAAAAAATTTTACAAAAAGCTCGGCGGGCTGTGTATTCCGAGTGGTCATTCCGAGGCGTACCTTCCGATTTTAAAGCCCGTTATTTTGTACCGTTGCATAACGGACTTTATCAACTTAAAAACGAAATCAAAAAGAACGTTACTTTTTTCCAACATAATTTAATCGAGGGAGCGTATCCTCCGGTTGCTTCCATTCGCAATTTCGATATTATTCTTTGTCGGAATGTATTGATCTACATGTCCCGTTCCACCGTGCAGAATATTCTTGAAAAATTTTATCATATTTTGGATGATGAAGGATATCTTATTACCGGGCCAAGTGAATTTCCTACGCTTAAAAACAGAAAATTCTCACCCGTAATGCTTGAAGGAACCATTTTTTATCAAAAATCAAAAAAACGAATTCGGACGCAACCACCGCTCCGCAAAGAATCTCTCAAAAAACGGCTAATAACACGACCAAAGCCAAAACCGGCGGCCAAGCCCCGCCCCATCATTCCCAAAGAAAAATCGCATTTTCCTTTAGAGATTGCAAAATCAGACGAAAAAAGAGACAAAGAAAAAAAATCGGCCGCAGAAGAATTAAACATGATTCGGGAGCTGGCAAACATAGGCCATCTCGACGAAGCGCATGAACATTGCGAACAGTACGTTAAGCGCCAGCCCATGGACAAGCACGGTCATTATTTGTTGGGCACCATACTCATGGAAAAAGGTGATTTTCCAAAAGCGGAGACTGCTTTTCAACGTACCATTTATTTTGATCCGAATTTCGTAATGGCGCATTTTGCTTTGGCTAATATTTGCTCAATGAGCGGCAGGCCTACGGAAGCCAAAAAATATTACCGAAATGTTCTGCGCATTTTGGAGCGCTTTGATCCGGCGGAACCGGTGCCCGAAAGTGAAGGAATGGCGGCCTCTCACTTTGCGGAGATGGTAACCAAATTGGTAAACGGAAGCTAAAAATAGGACAACCCGACAATGGACGAAAATACAATAACCAAAGAAATTCTAAAAAAACGAACCAAACAATTGGCGCATTCCAAACATGACGTGCAAGAGGCTGAAGACGAAGGCTTGAAGCTCATTGTATTTTCTTTAGGGAGTGAATCCTACGGTTTGGAAGCCCAAACGTTAAAAAGTATCCGTTCACTTAGAGATTACATTCCGATTCCCGGGGTTGCCTCCTTTATCAAAGGCATTACCAATTTATTAGGCGTACTTTTTACGGTTATCGATTTAAAAAAATTTTTAGGATTACCGGAAGACGAACCTTCGGAAAATCCAAAAATGCTTATTGCTGATCATGAAACTTTGAAAATCTGTTTTTTGGTTGATCGGATTATTGCCTTTAAAACCATAAGCCCGAAAACTCTGGATCAAAACATAACCGGCATAAAAAGTCTGGAAGCCGGTTTAATCAAAGGCATTACCAGCGAAGCTTTGATCGTACTCAATTTTGATAAAATCGTAGAAAAAATAAAAAAAGAAAGCAAATAATTTGGACACCATCGGAAAGGACGTAAGAAAATGACACTAAAGAAAATCAGCTCGTCCATTCGCACGCAATTTTTAATTGTGATGCTCCTTTTAATCGTAATACCGGTCATTACCGGCGCCTTTGTAACTTATTATTACTTTGGCGGTTATATTGACGATGCTCAGCAACAAAATATCACGGCATTAAGGGATGCAAACCTTTTTTCCCTTCAGAACTATCTTCGATCGGAAAAGGAAAAGGCGGCACTTCTCTCACATGACCCGACCATCATTAATTTTGCGGCCAAAGTTCAAAAATATTCGGCCGCAAATAACTTAACCGCAAACGCGTTTAAAACAAATTTCCAAAAAGAAGTTGCATCAA
>JALWEA010000589.1 GCA_027039465.1 Calditrichia bacterium
GTAGATATCGGCAGGGAAGATTTAAAAATCGTAAAACTTCTGAAGATAGGGCACTTTTTCAAAAGTTTGTCAGAAAAAATTCCCGAAAGGGAATTATGACAATAACCCACATTTTCAAATGTGGGGCAGGCATCACCAGGCAAAAGATTTGTCCCGAACGGGACAATTGAAATACTTAGGCCTTTGAGAAATTGATTTGCGATGTTTAACTCACCCCCTTATTCCCCCTCTCTTCTTCGAAGAGAAGGGGAGGTAAGTCAGTGATCAACATGGAATTAGCAATGATTGTGGAAGAGTAGATATCGGCAGGGAAAAATTAAAAATCGTAAAACTTCTGAAGATAGGGCACTTTTTCAAAAGTTTGTCAGAAAAAATTCCCGAAAGGGAATTATGACAATAACCCACATTTTCAAATGTGGGGCAGGCATCACCAGGCAAAAGATTTGTCCCGAACGGGACAATTGAAATACTTAGGCCTTTGAGAAATTGATTTGCGATGTTTAACTCACCCCCTTATTCACCATCTCTTCTTCGAAGAGAGGGGGAGGTAAGTCAGTGATCAACATGGAATTAGCCATGATTTGTGGGTGAATAGAAATCAGCACTGAATATTTAAAATTGAGAAAATTCTGAAATCATGGCATTTTTTCGAAAGTTTCAAAAAGGAACTTGACTATTGATTAAAAACCGAAGAAGGAAAAAGTAAGGAATGACTGCATGAAGTTTAAATCACCCTACATTGTTTTTTCGGCGCCGTCGGGAGGGGGCAAAACCACCATTGTAAAAATGCTCAAAGAAAAATATCCGCAAACCGTTATTTCCGTTTCGGCAACAACCAGGCCCAAACGTCCGGGTGAAAAGGACGGGGTGGATTACTATTTTTTAAGCAAAGATGAATTTGAGCGTAAAATAAAAGAAGGCAAATTTTTGGAATATGAGCAGGTGCATGGAAATTATTACGGTACGTTAAAAGAAATCGTTGATCACCATGTCCGTAATCATAAGATCGTCTTGTTTGATATTGATGTGAATGGTGCATTGTCTATTAAGCGTCATTACCCCGAAGCCATTTTGATTTTCATCAAGCCGCCCAATGAGCAGGTTTTGATAGAACGGTTGAAAAAACGCCACACAGAAACCGAAGAGACCATTAAAAAGCGCCTGCAGCGTTTGCCCTATGAGTACGAGCAGGCTAAAAAGTTCGATTTTGTTATCATCAACGAGGATTTGCAGGAAACGATTAAAAAAGTTGAAGATTGTATTTTGGAGAAGGATTAGCAAGTGTCCGTTACCGTTATTGACCGCACGGCGGGAAAGTTAGTTTTGTTTTTGCCTGCACTGGATGCGTTGGGCGCTTTGAACATTCCGATACGGATAGAGTCGGAACAGACGGATGTGGTTGAACATTTTAAGCGCCTAAACCCGAATATTAACAGCGGCATTCAGAATGATTCGGGTAGCGTAAAGATTGTTTTAATCGATTCCCCGACAACTCATCTTGAAGAATTACGCTCCGCTGCCATTGTTTATCCTATTTTTAGCGAGTACGATCAAACCGCACCCAAAGGACAGAGTGCAAGCGAACAATTTTGGGTGCCGTTGGGTGAACAAAAATTACTAGGACACTTTTTGGGCGACCCCGCTTCTTTAACGGATTTTGTACGCTACTTTCGTTCCGGGCATTTATTGCGGAATCGATGTATTTTGATTACCGCAGGTCCGACGGCCGAAGATTTGGATCCCGTGCGCTATTTGACCAATCGTTCGACCGGCAAAATGGGCGTGGCTTTGGCGCGGGCCGCTTTTATTTCGGGCGCAAGCGTAAAACTGATAATGGGCCCTGGCAATGCTTCCGTACCGGCTTATCTTCAGGTTCGGTGTGTACGTTCGGCCGCCCAAATGGCGCAAGCGGTTTTGGAATATTTTGACGATTGTGATGTTTATATCGGCGCGGCCGCCGTGGCCGATTTTACGCCCGAACAAACGGCTACGGAAAAAATCAAGAAAACGGCTGCGGGCTTGCATTTGCCTTTAAAACGTACGATTGATATTTTAAAAACGCTTAGCGAACGGCGGAGCAAACAGGTTTTAGTGGGATTTTCGGTTGAAACGGAACATGTAATCGAAAACTCTTTGCAAAAACTAAGGCGTAAGAATTTGGATTTAATTGTTGTGAATAATCCCAAAGAACAGGGAGCTGCCTTCGCCCAGGAAACGAACAAAGTGGTTGTGATTGAAAAGAACGGCAATGTGCACCGTTGGCCGTTAATGCGTAAACTTGATTTAAGCTTTCGCATCATGGAACTATTGGCAAAGGTGATCGCAAAATGAGCGAACAAACTATTTTGGAAGAGATCGAAAATTTTTTGCATTGGTACCGAACCGTGTACGGCACATCCGTTATTTTGCAAAAAGATCTGAAAGATGTGCAGGATATGTTAGCGCCGCCAAAACCTACCGCAGAATACGGCCAAAAACAAAAACCGACCGTTCCGAAATTGGCAGCGATAAAATATCAACAAACCAGTCCGGAACTTCAGGAACTTTATTTAAAAATAAAAGATTGTCAGGCATGCGATTTACACAAAACGCGCAAACATTTGGTCTTTGGTTACGGAAATGCGCATGCGGATCTTATGTTTGTGGGCGAGGCCCCTGGCAGGGAAGAAGACGAGCAGGGCATTCCTTTTGTGGGCGCCGCGGGCAAATTGTTGGATAAAATGTTTAAAGCCATCGGATTGAATCGCGATGAAGTGTACATTGCCAATGTTTTGAAGTGTCGGCCGCCAAGAAATCGTAATCCCTTGCCGGACGAAGTGCAAAAATGTGAGCCGTACCTTAAGGAACAATTGAAATTGATTCAACCGAAATTGATTGTGGCGCTCGGATTGTACGCCGGACAATCGTTGCTGAAAAAGCAGGAAACCTTAAGTCGCATGCGCGGAACGATTCATCATTACGAGGATATTGAGGTTATTGTAACCTATCATCCGGCTGCTTTGCTGCGCAATCCGATGTGGAAAGCTCAGGCATGGGAGGATTTTAAAACCATCCGCAATCGAATGGCAAAGTTGAAAGGCGAGGCTTCTTAATTTTTCAAAGTTAATAAGAATTGTTAATAACCCGCATTTTCAAATGTGGGGCAGGCATCACCAAGCAAAATGTTTGTCCCGACGGGGCAATTGAAATCGAGTTTTGTTTGCTCTGTCTTTTCAAACGTCCTTTCAGGACTTGCAACAGAACAGGCAAATCTTTATTCCCAACAATGAATTGTTGGGCTATTATCGTTTGATCCCTTCGGGATCGCTTCGCAATCCTTAAAGATAAGATCGACCATAAGAACGAGCAAATAATTTAGCGCTTTTCGATTAATCCGCTCGATTTGAGTCGCTTAATCAATAAAAAATTCCCGAACGGGAATTATGATAATAACCCACATTTTTAAATGTGGGGCAGGCATCACCGAGAAAAATATTTGTCCCGAACGGGACAATTGAAATCGAGTTTTGTTTGCTCTGCCTTTTCAAACGTCCTTTCAGGACTTGCAACAGAACAGGCAAATCTTTATTCCCAATAATGAATTGTTGGGCTATTATCGTTTGATCCCTTCGGGATCGCTTCTTAATTTTTAACAAGATCAGCCGGAAGAACAAGCAAATAATTTAGCATTTTTTAATTAATCTACTCGATTTGATTTTCTCAAAGCTTAATCAATAAAAAATTCCCGAAAGGGAATTATGATAATAACCCACATTTTCAAATGTGGGGCAGGCATCACCGAGCAAAATGTTTGTCCCAGACGGGACAATTGAAATAAGATTTTTTTAACCGCGTCTAACTCGTTTGATGAAAAACGAAGATAGTACGGGCTTTTAAAATATTCTTCAAATTTCCTTCAAAAAGGCTTGATCGAATCTTATTTTTTACTTATTCTTATCCCTACAAACAGCGCTAAAACGTGAAGTAAAATATTGATCAAAGGTAAACGAAAGGTTGGTGTAAAGCAATGCGTATCGGTATTGCGAAAAATTAATTGCTTGCCGATTCCTTTGATTGTTAAAAAGGAACTTAAAAACGCTACAAAATTTTAATTCAAATAAAATAAAACATTAAGCGGGAGAACCATGCCGGAAATAGATTATCAAAAATCAGAAGCCATTCGCGCCATGCCGCAAGCCGTTGATGTGGAACAGGCGGTTTTGGGCGCTATGTTTCTCGATCGCGATGCGGTAAATTTGGCGGCCGAGAATTTGCAGGAAAGCTATTTCTGCAAACCCAGCCACCGCAAAATTTTTTCGGCCATGTTGGAATTGTTCGAGAAGGACGCTGAAATCGATCCGATTAGTGTGGCCGATGTGCTGAAACGGCGCAATCAGTTTGAAGAAATCGGCGGCCATGTTTATCTGACGGAAGTCGTAAACAGCACCCCGACCTCGGCAAATATTCAATACCATTTGGAAATTATCAAGCAAAAGGCGCTCAGTCGCATGCTGATTCGCACGTGTGAAAATATCATTACCAAAGCTTATGCGGAAGACAAGGAAGTGGATGAATTGCTGGATGAAGCCGAGAGCAAAATTTTCGATATTTCCGAAAAACGTCTTAAAAAGGGCTTTGATTCCATTTATCCCATCGTTAACCGCACCTTTAAACGGATTGACGATTTGTATTCCAGTAATGTTTCCGGTGTGACCGGCGTGCCTACGGGCTATAAAAAGTTGGATGAATTAACGGCCGGTTTGCAGCCGGCGGATTTGGTCATTCTTGCCGGGCGCCCAAGTATGGGTAAAACCGCCTTTGCCCTTAATTTGGCGCGCAATGCTGCGGTTGATCACGGAATTCCGGTCGGTTTCTTCAGCCTGGAAATGTCGGCCGATGCGCTGGCCATGCGTCTTTTGTGTACCGAAGCCAAGGTGAATATGATGAATGTCCGTACCGGTAAATTGACCAAAGAAGAAATGGAGCGTCTAACCGAGCATGCACCCAAATTGATGCACGCACCGATTTTTATTGATGATACGCCCGGAATGAATGTGCTTGAACTTAGAGCCAAGGCTCGGCGTTTAAAGTCAGAACATAATATTCAATTTTTGATCATTGACTATTTACAATTAATGGAAGGGCACAAAGGCGAAAACCGGCAGCAGGAAATTACGCACATTTCCCGTTCGTTAAAGGCGATTGCCAAAGAACTGGATGTGCCGGTGTTGGCGCTTTCGCAGCTTTCGCGTGCCGTGGAAAGTCGTGACAAAACCAAACGTCCGCAACTTTCGGATTTACGTGAATCCGGCGCCATTGAGCAGGATGCGGATGTGGTGTTTTTTGTTTACCGTCCCGAATATTACGGAATCATGGAATTCGCGGACACGGGCGATTCAACGCATAATATGTGCGAGATTATTATCGGCAAACAACGTAACGGCCCGACGGGTGATGTTCGCCTGACGTTTCTCAAAGAGTTCGGAAAGTTCGGAGATCCCGATCTTTTCCATGCCGGTGGTGCGCTTCCTTTAAGCGAATTTTAATTGCGGAATAAAAAACTATGGATGATGCTGCACTCGTTGCAAAACTACATAAAATGTACGATCATCATTTTGATGAATTAATGCGGAAAATTCAGGAATACGATCCGCATCCTGACAGGGAAAAACTGCGCCTGGCCTTTGATACCGCTTTGGAAGCCCATGCCCGCCAAAGGCGCTATTCCGGCGAACCGTATTTTGAGCACTGTCTGCAGGTGGCCCGCATCCTAGCCGATTTACACATGGATGATATTTCCATCATGGCCGGACTCTTGCACGATACCGTGGAAGATACGGACATCACGCTGGAGGATTTAACGGAAAAATTCAACGAAACCGTTGCCAAATTGGTGGACGGTGTAACAAAAATCGGCGGATTGAAATTCAAAAGCCGGGAAGCCCGCCAGGCCGAAACCTTCCGCAAGATGCTGCTTTCCATGGTAAAGGACATTCGGGTTATTATTATTAAGTTTGCCGATCGTTTGCATAATATGCGTACGCTGGAGCATGTTCCCGAAAAGAAACGTAAGCATATTGCTATGGAAACGCGCGATGTGTACGCTCCGTTGGCGCATCGTCTGGGCATTGCACGTATCAAAACCGAGTTGGAAGATCTGTCGTTAAAATATCTTGATCCTCATGCGTATCGCGATCTGGCTAAAAAAATCAAATCCACTAAAAGGGAGCGCGAAGCTTACATCGATAAGGTAAGCCAGCCGATTGAACGTGAATTAATCAAGCACGGAATCAAAGCAACCATTGCAGGACGGCCCAAATCTTTTTTCAGCATTTATCATAAAATGCAAAAACGCAATAAACCGTTTGAAGAAATTTACGATTTGCTGGCCATCCGTATCATTGTCGAAAAAGTGGAGGAGTGCTACTACGCTTTAGGCATTGTGCACAGTTTGTACATGCCGGTTTATGATCGCTTTAAAGATTATATTGCCATGCCCAAAATCAACGGATATCAATCGCTGCACACCACGGTGATCGGCCCGGACGGCAAAATGGTGGAAATTCAAATTCGCACCTACCAAATGCACCACTTGGCCGAGGACGGTATTGCCGCTCATTGGCGTTACAAACACGGTATTGAAGAACGCAGCAAATTTGATGAACATTTGAATTGGATTAAAGATTTATTGGAACGGCAAATTTCGAATAACGATCCCGGTGATTTTTTGGAAGATTTGAAGGTTGATCTTTTTCAGGATGAAGTCTTTGTCTTTTCGCCGAGAGGCGATTTGTTTAAACTGCCAAGAGGTTCTACGGCGGTTGACTTTGCGTATGCCGTACAT
>JALWEA010000590.1 GCA_027039465.1 Calditrichia bacterium
GTACAAAAGCATAATCACCAATCCGTACCCGTTGAGAACGATCGCTTTTCGCCTTTTTATCAGAAAAGATTCGCCATTTATAAAAATACTCGATGATTTCAATAAGACTATTCATCAGATGCGGGCAGACGGAACCATCCGGCATATTCTCGAAGGGACCCATCTGCCGCAGCTTAACGGAGTTAATAATCAAAGATGAGAACAATAGCAAAACCGGAATGGTTAAAGAGTAAAATCGGAAGGCGTTTTGCATTCTATACAATAATCATAGGGGCAATAATGGCCCTGACGCTTTCCTTAATCATATCGTATCAGCAATACAGGAATAGTATCTCTTATCTTAAAAAAGAGCTCGATACTATTGTAACAGCCAACAAGTCCTTCATAGAACAGAGCCTTTGGATATTGGACACTCGCGCGTTGGATCTTGTAATGAAGGGCTTTCTGCTCAATAATGACATTGTTTATTCTCAAATCACCGATGAAAACGGAAAGGTGGTCGTCAGCCATGGAATTCCGGAAAGTGACAATGTCATAAAAAAAACGGTTTCACTTTATCATCACGAAAACGGAAAAGATATCTTTCTCGGCAAACTTACGGTTGTGGCCTCGAAACGGTCGGCTTTTAGGAAAGCCCGATCTTTGATTCTTGTAACACTATTGCAGAGCGCGCTATTGATGTTCATCCTTTCGGTAGCCATTATTTTCTTATTCCATAATCTTGTTTCCAGGCATTTGATTGCGATTCAACGGTACACGAGAGGCATCACATTGGGAACGCAGCAGGATCCTTTGAAACTGGACCGCCCCATTAACAAGCATACAAAAAATGACGAACTCAGCAGCACGGTTGATGCCATTAATTTTATGCGCAATAAGATCTTCGAAGCTTATCAGAATCTTGAAAAGCAAACAAGGGAGCAAATCAAGCTGGAGCGGCAGCTTCAACAGGCCCAGAAAATGGAATCCATTGGCCGGCTGGCAGGCGGTGTCGCCCATGATTTCAACAATGTTTTAAGTGTTATTATCGGCTATTCCGAGCTGCTGCTTACTAAAATCCCCCCTGATGATCCGATACATAAGAAAATAAAGGCCATTTATGATTCCGGGAGTAAGGCTGCCACCCTCACTCGGCAATTGCTGGCCTTCAGCCGTAAACAGCTTCTGGAAAGAAAGGTCATTTCCATAAATACCATCATACAAGACTTTCTGAAAATTTTAGGTAAAATTGTAGGGGAAGATATAGTCTTTAAGACTTATTTGTGCAAGGAAAGCTGTACTGTCGAGGCCGATCCTGGTCAGATCGAACAGATTCTTATGAACCTGATCGTTAATGCCAAAGATGCCATGCCGCGCGGAGGCGAAATAATAATTGAAACCGCCTTGGTTCAGCTTGACGAGATGTACACAGATAAACATATAGAGGTCAAGCCAGGTCAATATGTTTTATTAGCTATCAGCGATACCGGAGAAGGCATGGATGAAGAGGTGATGTCAAAGATATTTGACCCGTTTTTTACGACCAAAGAACAGAGTAAGGGAACCGGGCTTGGGTTGGCGACCGTGTATGGCATCGTTAAACAGCACGATGGTTATATTTACGTATACAGTGAAAAAAACAAAGGAACAACATTCAAAATATATTTACCGGCTAGTAATAAGACTGCGGAAGAAACAGAGAGTAAATCTGTCGCCGGAGCGTTACCACAGGGAAACGAAACAATATTGATTGTTGATGACAATCCGTCCATTCGGCAACTGATTATAGAAACCCTAAAGCCGCTGGGATACCATTGTCTGCAGGCTGAGTCAGGTAAAGAAGCCATTGATGTTATCCGTAAATATGACGGTGAAGTTCACTTGTTACTTACGGATGTTGTTATGCCATATATGAATGGTAGAGAGCTTGCGGAAAAGATCAGAAAAGAAAGACCGGATATTAAGATTATTTTCATGTCCGGTTACACGGAGAATATAATTGCACACCATGGCGTGCTTGAGCAGGGAATTAATTACATATCCAAACCAATTACACCGATTGCATTAACTCAAAAAATCAAGATTGTACTACATGGTTAACAGAATATAATAAAAGAAAAAAGTCGAACAATCGTACGCACTCTGACTACGAATACGGACCAATTTTTTAAAGCCGGTTGCACCGCTTTGAGACCATCGGTTTTGTAAAATTTTGCACCACGTATTTTCCGATAGGTAGCGCCAGCCATGGTTTCCGACTTCACGACGACATTGTAAAAATCGCTCAATTAAAGTATTAAAAATTTAAAGTTCATTTTTAAACGTTTTTAGTTCGTTGGGAATGTTTTCTTTGCTGTATTAATGTACGCATTGGGAATCATCCTGTCTTTTTTGTGCCCAATTATATTTCGGGTTCCTAATACTAATTTTTATGTTATTTCGCTATCTGCGGAGTTTAGGGTTAGACGCTCTTTATTTGTGCAGAGGAGGTCACTGTGAATTGTGCATGGTGCGGTAAGGTTTCGGAGCTTCATGAATTGCACAATAATCATTTGTTGGCAGAGAAAATAGTGGATGGATACCGAACAAATCTTGGTTTGACGCCCACAGATACGGAAAGAATTTCCTGGGCCCGGTCCATTCCGGCGCTCTTGGAGATTCTGGACCATCGGTTTGATGTTCTGCAAGTCATAATCGAACTGCAGATGCCGGTGGGAGCGGAGCGAGCGGATGTTGTTTTGCTCGGTGGTTCGCCTGAGGCCCCAAAAGGAATAATCGTCGAATTGAAACAATGGTCGTCGGTTTCGGTCATACCGGCAACTAGGGAAGTTCAGGTGAAAGGCATTGGGGTACAGCGCCATCCTTCCATGCAGGTGCTAAACTATAAAGGGAAACTTTTCTTCTTCAATGATGCCTTGCACAATTATGACTTAAAGGCTTCGGTGTTGTTACATCGGGCGGACGAGAAAGACAAGACAGCGTTGAGAAATGCAGCTCCTGACTGGGTAAAAGAGGCGCCGATTTTTGTGGCTGATTCGGATGACAGCAAAGAGTTTGGAAAGCTCATAAGCGATCATCTTCTTCCCTGCCAATTGCCGGAAAACGAATCTCAGCATATTTGCAAGGCCTCCTATCGACAGTCTCAGCATTTATTCAATTTGATACGCAAACATGGTGAACAGATAGCTGAAAATGCCGAAAAGGCCCTGGCGGCGACAGGCATGGGATTGACAGAGGAGCAGGCCCGGATTAAGAATGCCGTATTGAGAGCATTGGATGCCGGTGAGAAAAAAACTTTCATCGTGCAGGGAGCGCCCGGTTCGGGTAAGACGTTATTAGCCATCTGGTTGTTGCTAATGGCACTAAAAAGAGGAAAAGAAACCATCCTCGCCCTGCGTAACAATCGGCTACAGACGGTATTGCGACGCGTGTTGGATGAGGTGTCCCCAGGCGCTTCCGGCTGCATGATGTATTTTGAACCCCGCAGCGGCAAAGGCATTGCGCAGTATTCCGGATATGTGGATCTGCTGATCATCGATGAAGGGCAGCGAATGGAAAAGCGGATCATGCCCAGAGTGCTGCAAAAAGCCCGCCTAAGCGTGATTTTCCTTGATGAAACCCAACGTCTGAATCCTCCCGAACAAGGGACAATACAAAACTTTAGGGAAGGTGCCCATGGCTTGAAGCGCGAGACGCAGACGTATACTCTTAACGCCATGGTCCGGTGTAATGGCGGCAAATCTTACCAAAACTGGGTCGAAATGCTTCTTTCCGATCCTGCAAGTGCAGACCTTTGCCTTTCCGAACACATCTGGCGGCAAACGTATTTGTTCGAAGTGTTTGCTTCAATAGATGATTTGTTGGAAAGACTGAAAGAACTTCACTCTCCTGCAAATCGCGTGGCGCTGGTGGCAAGCTTTACGGAGTCACCAGGAAATTACTCTAACACATCTCATCCCGAGAATCTGCGCATTGGCTTTCCCCTTCATAGTGGTTTTGATCTGTATAAGAACTCAAAAGTTCGTATTCCATGGCTAATGAAGACAAATGAATACCAGGCCTACTGGTTGGAAGGTCAGAGTAATAAGTTGAAGAAAGTGGCATCCATTTATGGCGCTCAGGGTTTCGAAAGCGACTATGTGGGCGTTATCTGGGGCCGGGATTTGATCTATCGTGACGGAAGCTGGAGGTTGGGCGATCCGAACGTTTGTTATGACCGAATAGACGGTTTGGTTACGACTAGGAGAGGGGAGCATCACTGGAGTTCGGAAGCTTTGCAATTGGTTTTAAATCGATATCGCATTTTCTTAACAAGGGGTATCAAAGGGACGCTACTCTTCTGTGAAGACGATGAGACAAAGGAGCATTTCAAATGGTTGGCTACTCGTCAGAAGAACAGGCCAAACGCCATGAATAGCTAACCCACACTGTGCGCTTGCTTTTCGGGTGACTGACGGGATCGGCTTTGAAGGTCGCAGAACATTGATCAGGCGGCGTATTAAATATCCCTGTTTCGGTTTTGCTTGGAATGATGAAAAAGAATCGGCAGTCACGGAAGAAAAAATAAATTAAAATTCGTACTTTGGGTTGGCAATTCTCAAACGTTTTTATTATCTTCCTTTGTGAAGTTGGAATAAAAATAATCTCCATTTGGTAAATCGTGCATTAAAATAAAACAAGAATTGCAACAAAACAATCAACCAGACGCCTTCAGCCGGCGGCGATTTGGCAGGACGATGAAGTTGTGAAGTGTCCTGCTAATTGCGGCCAGAGTGAATTTACGCGGCGCAATTTAGCTCAATCGTTAAATTTATTATATAAATTATTATCATGAATAAAATTTTTCTGTTAATATTTATAGTCATATTTGCATGCAACTCTAAAAAACCTGGAGACAACCAGAGATATAAAGAAAATACGACAGATTCCTTAACTGTTGTACAAAACAAAGATAATTATGCAGAAGTAAGAAATAAGTTTTTAGTAAATGAAGAAGATATTAAATGGAGAATATTTGAAAAAGATATTAATGATACACTGAGAATTTTACGAAATAAAATTTTTGCTAAATATGGCTATAAATTTAAATCGCCAGAGTTACAAAATTATTTTAATTCAAAATCATGGTATAAGATTAATGCAAACTATAATCATTCTCTTTTAACGAAAGCTGATAGTCTTTCTATCCAAACTGTAATTAAATATGAAAACTTATTGAATGATTTAAGTCCTGATAGTTTTAAACTATTAAAACAGATATTTGATTTTCGAAAACAACTCTTAACAATCGGCTTCGATTCTACCATAATTGTTAAAAAAGATATTACCGGCGATGGGAAAATCGATAAATTTATTACAAAAATAAGTTTTGAGAATCAGAAATTGTATGTTGAAAATATTTTGGTAAGTATAAAACAAAAGTTATGGTCGGAAAAACATGTTGTTGAACCTTGCTTAGAATATATTGATAAAAATGATAAAATTTTAAATAATTACCCTAAATATTCTTACTATTATATTTTTCTGACAAAATATATTAATACTGAAATTCCAAGAGTTGAACCTATTAACGGTTCAAGATATGTAACTATGAATATTACCGGAATTGATACAACCTATGAATTTAACTCTCTACTTTTTAATTGTGAAGATGATTCTGAATGGTTTAAAAAGTATTTATATAATTTTAAAGGTTTTCAAGTAATATTCCCACATGGTTATTGTCTTTATGAACCTGATGTTAGTTATGATGTTAAAGTCTGGAATAATCTCACTAAAGAATTTATAACTTTATGGTCAGGGCCTTAAAATCTAACAAATCGCTTAACACGGAATTTACCACGCGGACGATGAATCGGCATTTTAGAAGTTTGTTCGACCGTGGCAAATCTGGTGATGCGCAGGCCGTTGTGCGACTCTTCAATTATAGCTTTTTTATCGTTGGAGGTTGTTATGAATTATAATTTAAATTTTTGGTTAATTTTAGTCTTTTTCTCCACCGGTATTCTCTTTGGTCAATCCGTCGAGGAGAATTGTAAATATTACCCATTACATATCGGTGACGAATGGCATTATAAAATTACGGAATATACGGAAGGTTCCGACCCTGAAATATCGTTTTCCGACCGATACGTTACAGGTGATACGGTTCTTCAAAACGGATTGAAATATTTTGTTATCAATGAAGACGGACAATTGGTTTTTGAGCGGATTGATTCGTTAAATTTGAAAGTAATGAAATATGAAAAGAATTCGTGTGAAAACGACGAGAAAGATATTTACTCGCTGGACTTTAATCCGGATATGCAAATCCAATGGATTGATTGTTCGGGCAGGGAGTGGGACGTAAATTATTTAAGCTCGGGAGGAATCGAAGATTCTTCGTATATTCGACTCTATTCGGATATGCTTGATACGCGGGAAAATCATCTTGACAAAGGCTGGGGGCTAAGCTATGCCTTTACGGGAGAAGTTAATTCCGTTTATAAAACCTTAACATCGGCCGTTGTTGCGGGCCGGGTGTGGGGAACGGCTGATATTCCCAAGAAAAATATGATTGCCAGAAAAATAAAATTATTTCAAAATTTCCCGAATCCTTTTAATCCGGTCACAAATATTGCTTTCAGCATTCCGACAAAATCGAATGTCCGAATTTCCATTTTTGATTTATCCGGTAAAATGATCGAAACGGTGGAGTTAAATAATTTGATGCCAGGAACACATACTTATCAATGGAACGGTGAACACTACGGTTCCGGAATTTATTTTTACAGAGTCAAAATCGGTACGCAAAGTGAGACAAGAAAAATGGTTCTTTTAAAATAACGGTCTAATC
>JALWEA010000591.1 GCA_027039465.1 Calditrichia bacterium
TTGAAAAGCGGAGGAAGGCGTGTAGAAAATACTCGAAACGACAAATGAATAATTTAAGCGAAAACAAGGATTTTCTTGACAAAGAATAGGCCTTTATTTAAATTAAATTGATGAATTTTTTTGCAATAGAATGTTATTTGATTCACGAAATCTTAAAGAATGGAGGTAGTTATGGGACACAAATACGTGTATAAATTCGGCGCCGGTAAAGCGGAAGGCAATAAAGATATGAAGATATTGCTAGGCGGAAAAGGCGCAAACTTAGCCGAGATGGCCAATCTTGGAATTCCGGTCCCACCAGGATTTACCATTTCCACTGAAGTCTGTAAAATGTACTATGAAAAACACGGTGAATACCCGGAAGAAGTTAAACAGCAAATCCTTGATGGAATGAAACACATTGAATCCATCATGGAATTGAAATTCGGAGATCCCGAAAAACCGCTTTTGGTTTCCGTTCGTTCGGGTGCTCCCGCATCCATGCCGGGTATGATGGACACCATCCTGAATTTGGGCTTGAACGACGAAACGGTACAAGGCCTGATTAAGATGTCTAACAACGAACGTTTCGGATGGGATTCATATCGCCGTTTTGTGCAAATGTACGGTGATGTTGTGATGGGCCTGAAGCCCGAGAGCAAAGAAGAAGAGGACCCGTTTGAAGTAATCATTGATAAGGTTAAAAAAGAAAAAGGCGTTAAATTAGACACCGAATTGGATGCCGAAGATTTAAAACGTTTGGTTAAACTGTTTAAAGAAGAAATCAAAAAACGCAAAGGAAAAGATTTCCCGACCGATCCCTGGGATCAGCTTTGGGGCGCCATTGATGCCGTATTCGGTTCCTGGAATAATCCTCGCGCCATTAAGTATCGTGAAATCAACAATATTCCTCCGGATTGGGGAACGGCGGTAAACGTTCAGGCCATGGTGTTTGGCAATATGGGTGAAGATTCCGCTACCGGTGTGGCCTTTACGCGTGACCCGGCTACCGGCGAAAAGGTTTTCTTCGGTGAGTATTTGGTGAATGCTCAGGGTGAAGACGTGGTTGCCGGCATTCGTACGCCGCAGCCGATCAATCACAACACCAAAACCGATCCGTCCCAGGTTACCCTTGAAGAATTAATGCCCGAAGTTTACAAGCAATTGGATGAAATCCAGAGAAAATTAGAGCAGCATTACAAAGATATGCAGGATATCGAGTTTACCATCCAGCACGGACGTTTGTGGATGCTGCAAACCCGTACCGGTAAACGGACGGCAGCCGCCGCGGTACGTATTGCCGTGGATATGGTCGAAGAAGGTTTGATCGATAAAGAAACGGCTATTATGCGCGTTGAACCGGAACAGTTGGATCAATTGCTACACCCGACGTTTGATCCTAAGGCCAAGAAAAATGTGGTTGCCAAAGGTTTGCCCGCCTCTCCGGGCGCAGCTACGGGGCGCATTGTTTTTAATGCCGAAGATGCGGAAGAATGGGCCAAGAAAGGCGAAAAAGTCATTTTGGTTCGCATTGAAACTTCGCCGGAAGATATCGGTGGAATGAATGCAGCGGAAGGTATTTTAACCCAACGCGGCGGTATGACCTCCCACGCGGCTGTGGTTGCCCGGGGCATGGGTAAATGCTGCGTTGCCGGTTGCGGTGAATTGGAGATCAGTTACAGAGATAAAGTAATGAAAGCCGGCGGTAAAGTGTTTAAAGAAGGCGATTGGATTTCTTTGGACGGCAGCACCGGTGAGGTGATCGAAGGTAAGGTCCCGACGGTAGAACCCACTCTCTCCGGCAACTTCGGCAAACTCATGGGCTGGGCCGATGAAATTCGCAAATTAGGTGTACGCACCAATGCCGATACCCCGCATGACTCCGAAGTGGCCCGTAATTTCGGTGCCGAAGGCATCGGTTTGTGCCGCACGGAACACATGTTCTTTGAAGGCGATCGCATCATTGCCGTACGCGAAATGATTTTGGCCGATGACGAAGCCGGCCGACGGAAGGCTTTGGAAAAAATCTTGCCTTACCAACGCGAAGATTTCTACGGCATTTTAAAAGTGATGCACGATTTACCGGTAACCATTCGTACTTTGGATCCGCCGTTGCATGAATTTTTGCCGCAGGACGAAGAAAGCAAAAAACAGATGGCCGAAGAAATGGGCGTTTCCCTGGAGCAGGTGAAAGCCAAAGTGGAAGCCTTGCACGAGTTCAATCCCATGTTAGGGCATCGCGGTTGCCGTTTGGGTATTACGTATCCGGAAATTACCGAAATGCAGGCACGTGCCATCATGGAAGCCGCCTGTCAATTGACCAAAGAAGGTGTGAAGGTCTATCCTGAAATCATGATTCCTTTGGTCGGTACCAAAGCCGAATTGGCCAATCAGAAAAAAGTGGTGGTTGATACGGCCGAAAAAGTACAGGAAGAAATGGGCGTGAAAGTGGAATACAAAGTGGGTACCATGATTGAAATCCCGCGCGCCGCTTTAACCGCCAATGAGATCGCCGAAGAAGCGGAATTCTTCTCTTTCGGTACCAACGACCTTACTCAGATGACCTTCGGTTACAGTCGTGACGATGCCGGTAAATTCTTGAAAGAATATCAGGAAAAAGGCATTCTGGAGGAAGATCCGTTCCAGACGCTGGATCAAAATGGCGTCGGTCAGTTGGTAGCCATGGGCGTTGAAAAAGGTCGCTCGACGCGCCCGGATTTGAAGGTCGGTATTTGCGGTGAACACGGCGGCGATCCCAAATCGATCGATTTTTGCCATCGCACGAATCTGAATTACGTAAGCTGTTCGCCCTACCGCGTGCCCATTGCGCGTTTGGCTGCAGCTCAGGCCGCGATCCGCAATAAATAATTTCTCCGCATAAAAGAGAAAAATAAAATCAAGCCATCTGTCGTTACTTTGCGGCAGGTGGCTTTTTTGAATTTAAAATCTATAAATCGAAAACTCAGAGTCTGTCTCTTACATTTTAGTTGATGCTTTATTTCTTAATCCATCCATCACCATTTTCCTAATATTCCTAATATATCAAGGACTATAAATTAAGGGATGCAAATTTTTCTTGTAAAGTTAAAACATTTATGGTTAGACATTTGCAATGTCACGCGTTGGAAACCGATGGTTTTATTATCATAGGCAATCGCCAATTCCCAAATTTTTGGTAAAAGCAATGCGCAACCAGATGAATTTCCCGTAGGGAAATCTGCGCATAGCCCATGGCTTTAGCCATGGGGCTGCGAATGCACAACAAAATATCGTCCCGAAGGGACGTTTGAATTTCGCAATCAAAATTTGTTAGTATTATTTTTCGGACTGATTGCTATCAGTCCGAAAAACATTTGTCATCTGACTGATAGCAATCAGTCAGATGACTACACAACGGGGATGATTGACCATAATTCCTGCATTTGAAAATGCGGGTTATTGGCATTCGTCCCTTCGGGACGGATGGGAACTCTTGTTATAAGATTTCTTATCCGTACGAATTAGATACTTGCCCCGGAAATCCGAGCGTTTGTCTCCAACATTTTTTGCCGTTTCTCTGATTCGGGAGGGATGATAAATTAATAGAAGAGTAAATTGTTTCGGTAAATTTCAAATATTTTTGTTTAGGCCTTAAGTTTCGGAATTTTTCGGTTCTCGATTCTTTTTCGCTGCGCGCTTCAAGCACGGAAATCCAAACAAAATCCGCAATTATTTTCTTCGGTTTGCCTAATCTGTATTAATTTTTTAAATTGATAATTCTTAAAGAAATAAACCCAAATTAAACCCGGGCGAAAAAATTAAATATTACGGGTTTAACTTTAGAGAATGTAGTTCGAATATAATCAAAACAAAAAGTTTAACAGGATTTAATAATCGTGATGGAACGACAGATTTTTAAATCGAAAATACATCGTGCGACCGTAACGGAAGCAAATCTAAATTACGAAGGCAGTTTAACAATTGACCCGGAATTGATGCAAGCAGCCGATATTTTACCTTATGAAAAATTAGACGTGGTGAATATCAATACCGGCGCCCGCTTTACGACGTATGCCATCAAGGGCAAAACTCCAGGAAACGGAGAAATTTGTTTGAACGGTGGCGCCGCACGGTTAGGGCATGTCGGTGATTTGTTGATCATTATTACTTATGCCAATGTCAGTGAGCAGGAACTGAAAAATTTCAAAGTAAAAGTTGTGCTGGTTGATCAAAACAATCGGATTGCATCGGTCCGGGAAGACACCATCGAATAACAGACCCCATGCAAGACAAAGAAATAACCATCCGTTATCCTAGATTTTTACGCAAGCTGTACAAACAGTTTTTGGTATACTTTAATCGCCTGAAATTGACCGAACATAGCTTTGTTCTCATCGTGGCTGTGATTATCGGATTGTTGGGCGGTTACGGAGCCGTTCTGATTCAATTAACCATCCGCTGGTTTCAGCACATTTTTTGGGGCGGTACGTTCAATCTCGAAAATATTCATGCCATTGCCTGGTACTGGAAAATTTTGGTTCCGGCTTTTGGCGGTTTGGTGGTCGGATTGATCATTCAATTCTATTCCAGAGAAGCCAAAGGGCACGGCGTACCGGAAGTCATGGAAGCCATCGCCTTAAAAAACGGTGTGATCCGTCCTCGAGTGGTTATTGCCAAATTGTTTGCTTCGGCCTTGTACATTGCTTCCGGCGGTTCCGTCGGTCGTGAAGGGCCGGTCATTCAAATCGGTTCGGCGGTGGGCTCGAGCGTCGGCCAGTTTTTCAGAGTCAATCCCAAGCGCATGAGGGTGTTTGTGGCTTGCGGTGCGGCTTCGGGTATTGCCGCGGCGTTTAATGCACCGGTTGCCGGAGCGTTGTTTGCCGTGGAAATTATTTTGGGCGATTTTGCCGTGCCTCAGTTCAGCCCGATCGTTATTTCATCGGTTTCTGCAACGATTGTTTCCCGCCATTATTTGGGCGATTATCCGGCCTTCCTGGTGCCGAAATACGAATTGGTTTCACCGCTCGAGGTGATCAATTATGTGGTTTTGGGCGTTTTGGCCGGCATTACGGCGTTACTTTTTATTCGTTCTTTGTATTTTTCGGAAGATTTTTTCGATCGTTTTAAAGTGCCCGAATACGTGAAGGGTGTTATCGGCGGTTTGCTCATCGGTGTAATCGGTTTGGCTTTTCCTTATATTTACGGCGTCGGTTACGATTCCATGGATCAGGCACTATACGGACACATGTTCTGGCAATTGGCCGGACTTTTGGTTTTGATGAAAATTTTAGCCACCTCCATCAGTTTGGGCTCGGGAGGTTCCGGCGGTATTTTTGCACCGTCATTGTTCATGGGCGCCATGTTGGGAGTATTCTTCGGACATGCCGTGAATCTGTTTTTCCCAAGCTGGACATCCGGCCCCGGCGCTTATGCTTTGGTGGCCATGGGTGGCGTCGTCGGGGCGGCAACACACGGGCCTATTACGGCTATTCTGATTATTTTTGAAATGACCAATGATTACAAAATTATTTTGCCGTTAATGATCACAACCATTATTTCCACTATTATTGCCTTACGCTGGGAAAAGGAGTCCATTTACACTTTGAAATTGGCGCGCAGGGGAATTAATATTTTCGGCGGGCGGGAAATCAATGTCTTGCGTTCGTTAAAGGTCAGCAGCATTGTCAACAAAACAATTGATTTGGTTTCGGCTTACGCTCCTTTCGATCAAATCCTGCCGACAATTGTCAATTCCAATCATACCCAAATTTACGTAGTGGATGAAAACAATAAAATTGTCGGTTATATTTCCATGCAGGAAATCCGTCAAACCATGATGGATTTTGATGCCTTAAAACATCTTCTTATTGCCTCGGACATTGCCAATCCCGATATTCCGGTTGTTAACGAGGATGATTCTTTGGATAAAGTCATGAAGCTTTTCGGTCGAACCGGATTGGAGGAGCTGCCGGTCGTTTCCAAAAACGGGAAGGAAGTGATCATCGGGACGGTAACGCAACGCGCTGTGATCGATGCTTACAATCATCAAATATTCTTAAGAGATATGGCCGGTGAAAGCGGGCGCAGTATTCGTGAAATGACCAAGCAAAAGCGGGTGCATGTGGTTGATAATTACTATTTTGACGAGGTGGAAGCACCAATAAGCATCATCGACAAAACACTGCGCGAAGCCGCGATTCGCAATCGTTTCAATTTGGAAGTTTTGATGATTCGTCGGCGCGAATATCGGGATGGAAAACAACGCACCTTTTACATCCAGCCGAATGCACAAACAAAAATCAAAACCAATGATGTGCTTTTGGTCTTCGGAACTCAGGATGCTATCCAACGATTCGAACGCACCTGATGAAAAATAAAACGGTTAACAGCGGAAATAAAATAAGGAGAATACAATGATTAACTTTTCGGAAGAGCACGAGATGGTGCGCAAAATGGTTCGGGATTTCGCCCGCAACGAAGTGGCGCCCAAAGCAATTGAAATCGATGAAAACGAAACCTTTCCGCACGAAACATTCAAAAAAATGGCCGAATTGAATTTGCTCGGCTTGCCGTTTGATGAAAAATACGGCGGCGCGGGCATGGACTACATTTCTTACACCATTACTTTGGAAGAATTGGCACGTGCCTGTGCTTCCACGGCTTTAAGTTATTCCGCGCATGTTTCTTTGGCCGCCACACCAATTGATCACTACGGAACCGAAGAGCAAAAGGAAAAGTATTTGAAACCACTGGCCACCGGTGAGAAATTGGGATCGTTTTGTCTGACCGAACCCAACGCAGGCAGCGATGCGGCGCATATTCAAACCCGAGCCGTAAAAAAAGGAAACGGTTGGGTTCTCAACGGTTCTAAAATGTGGATTACCAACGCTGCCGTAGCCGATATTTTTGTGGTGGCCGCAGTTACGGATCCGGAAAAGGGTTCGCACGGAATTTCCAATTTTATCATCGAACGCGGCACGCCGGGGTTTGAAGTGGGTAAGAAGGAAAAGAAATGCGGAATGCGCGGCTCGCCCACATCCATGTTACATTTTACCGACTGCTTTATTCCGGAAGAAAATCTTTTGGGGGAATACAATCGCGGTTACGCACAGTTCTTAGAGACATTGGACGGAGGGCGCGTGGGCATTGCCGCACAGGCTTTAGGCATCGCCAAAGAGGCGTTCAAACGGGCCATGCTTTATGCGCAGGAACGCAAGCAATTCGGTCGTAAAATCGGTGATTTTCAGGCCATTCAATTTAAACTAGCCGATATGGCCACCAAAATTTACGCTAGTGAAGAAATGATTTACAATGCCGCCTGGCTTAAGCAAAACGGTAAACCGTATAAAAAGGAAGCCGGCATGGCAAAGTTGTTTGCCACCGAAGCCGCTACGGAAATTGCCAATCAGGCCATTCAAATTCACGGCGGCATGGGATACGTAAAAGAAACCGAAGTCGAGCGGATGTGGCGCGACGCCAAACTGCTCGAGATCGGTGAAGGAACGTCCGAAGTGCAGCGATTGGTCATTTACCGGCAGGTACGTGACGCACTGGAACAATTGTAAAAACAAATAAACGGAACGATTCAGGAATTATTGGGTAACCGTATTTCAATATACCTCTGTGACTTAATCATTGGCTCTATTGCGGTAAGTGTCGAGAGCATTTGAAAACCGGTTGCTGTCGTTCGTCTTCGGTTCGTTGCAAAGACAAATTAGCAACTTAGGTCAAAATTATGGAACCTAATTCAAAATTTTTACAGAAATTAAACGAGAAAAAAATCGGCCAGCGCAGTTTACAGGATGTGATTATTAAACTGCTTTTATTTCTGGTAATTTTGGTGACGGCTCCCTTGCTGTTTACGAGCCAGCATTCATTCAAATATACCGATATGAAAGTTGGTACTATTTCAAGTCGCAAAGTGGTAGCGCCGTTTAATTTCTTTGTTTTAAAAACCGATGAAGAACTAAAGGCCGAACAGGATTCCGTACGTCGTCAGGTACCGTATTATTTTGTATTCAATGATTCGCTGACGGTTAAAGACCTGAATTTACTGCGTAACTTGTTGCCTTATCTGTCCAAAAAGTTGGTGAATTTCCAAAAAGCAAAGAACAAAGACGAATTCCTTAAAAACGCTAGCGATGAATTGGGCCTTGTTTTTGACATCAATGTTACACCAAGCAATTTGAGCATCACGTTTGATATTCTTAAAGAAAAACAAAATGTGGAGGCCATAAAAAAAGTTCTGAAAATTGCGGAAAAACGGGTGCGCAAGGGTATTTTAAATGTGCCTTTGGCCGGTTTAACGCGACCTAAAGTGGTGGTGATCAAGGGCGGGGTAGAGGAACCCTTAAAACCCGAAGACCGCTATGACATGGAAAAATTTAAGAAGGACATCGAAAACGAATTTTTAAAGCACTTTTCCGTGAACCAAACGTTGGTATTGGAATACCTTTTCGTACGCAGCATCGATCCCAATTTAATCTACGATAAAGCATTTACCCAAAAATCCATCGACGAAGCCCTGTCGCAGATTTCGCGGACAAAGGATATGGTTTACGAAAACGAGTTAATCGTTGATAAAAACATTCGCATTGACAAACCGACGTATCAAAAACTGTATTCTTTGGAAGTGGCTTTGGCCGAACGCAGCAGAAGACAGGGCCTGTGGCATACTTTTCTATCCGGCTTGGGACGTTACATGTTGTTAGCCGCTATTCTGGCTATTTTTGCTCTGTACCTGCATTCTTTCCGCCGAAAAATTTACGATGACAACCGCATGCTCCTGATGATTACGGTGATTTTTATTTTGGAATTGGTGCTGGCCGCTTTGATTACGGAAACTTTGGGTTGGAGCATTTACTTGATTCCCACGACGTTGGCTTCCATGTTGCTGGCGATTTTGATCGATACGGGCATGGCTTTTGTGGGAACCGTGATAGTAGCCTTGATTTTGGGCGGCATTCAGGGCGGCGGCTACGATATTGTTTTGTTCTCGGTTGTGGGCGGGATGGTGGCCATTTATTCGGTTTACCAAATCCGTAACCGCAATCAGGTGTTTAAAGCGTTACTTTTTATTTCCGGCGCATATTTATGGACGATTTTGGCGATCTCACTTTTCCGCTACACTCCGTTTTGGGATACCATCCGTTTATTTGGAATTTATTTGTTGCCCAACGCCATTTTCTCGTCTTTCTTTACTTTTATGATTGTGGGCTTGTTTGAAAAGGCTTTTGATGTAACAACCGATGTTACCCTGTTGGAATTGTCCGATTTGAATCATCCCTTGTTGAAAAAGCTATCGCTCGAAGCGCCTGGCACGTTTCATCACAGCATGGTTGTGGGAAATCTGGCCGAAGCGGCGGCTAAGGAAATCGGGGCGAATTCATTGCTGGCTCGCGTGGGTAGTTATTATCATGATGTGGGCAAAATGGAAAAACCTCAGTATTTTGTTGAGAATCAGATGGATGCCGAGAATCGGCACAATCAATTGGCACCCAATATGAGTGCATTGATTTTGGCTTCCCATGTGAAGAACGGCATTGAGTTGGCCAAGAAATACGGTATTCCCAAACGCATTCGCGATTTCATTCCCGAACATCACGGCACGAGTTTGATGAAGTATTTTTACGATAAAGCCATTAAGATGTACGGAGAGAATGAAGTCAATGAAAGCGATTTTCGCTATCCTGGCCCCAAACCGCAATCCAAGGAAACAGCCATTGTGATGCTGGCCGATACGGTGGAAGCGGCTACGCGAACCCTGGAAAATCCGACGCCGAGTAAACTGCGGGCTTTTGTGGAAAAATTAGTGCAGGACAAAATCGAGGAAGGGCAACTGGATGAATCGGATTTAACCTTGCAAGATATTAAAAAGATCATCGATGCGTTTTTGAATATTCTGCAAGGCGTTTTCCAACATCGCATTGAATATCCCGAGCAGGAAAAAGAAAAAAAACGGATTGCCAAAACGAGTAAAGTTCAAAAAACAAAAAATGCAGCTAAAAACGGAAACGGGAATGGAAATGGAAATAAAAATACATAATTTCCCAAAACAATTAATCGGTGATGAAAACAGTTGGTTAGTTTTGGCAAGGAAAATAATCGAAGCCATGAACTTTGAGCCCGAATCGGTGCAAATTATTTTCACGGACGATCCGACCTTGCGAGCGATGCACGAGCAATTTTTGAATGATCCTACCGAAACCGACGTTATTACTTTTGATTTGGGGGAAGAAGGCTCCGTTGAAGGGGAAATTTACATCAGCATCGATCGTGCCTGGGCGCAGGCCAAAGAATACGGTGTTTCGCCGGAAGAAGAAGTATTGCGGTTAATTGTTCACGGTTTACTTCATTTGCAAGGCTATGACGATTTGGAAGAGGAAGCGCGCAAAGAAATGAAGAAACAGGAAAATTTGTTTGTGGAAAAGTTTGTACCGAAATTGAACAACGGAAAATTTTAGCGCTCATAAATAAGTTTAATCTAAAAAAAGTATTAAATTGAGTAAAAAATCTTATGTCGAAAGAAACAGACACTAATAAAATGGCTGTAAATGAGCAATTAACTTTATTCAAGAAGCCTCAAAAAATATTTAAAGCTGAAAATACATTAGACAAAGTCGTTGAATTGCTCCAAAGTGATTTGGACTTTCACAATCAAGCGAGTAATAAGAATTCTCATACACTGCATTCTTTTCCTGCTAAATTTCCACCGCAATTACCGATGTTATTTATTTCCGAATTAACCGATTTTGATGATGTCGTTTTAGACCCAATGGCAGGTTCCGGTACAACGCTTTTGGAAGCTTATTTGGCAAATCGTAAATCGATTGGTTATGATATTGATCCGTTAGCTATTAAAATAATACGCGCTAAAATAACTCCTTTGAATAAAGCATTGGTAAGAAAATATGCAGAAAGAATTTATTTTAGAGCTAAAAATGAATTTATCCAAAATAAAGAGAATTTAACAAAGAAGTTGAATGAAAGATTTGATGCAAAAACCAAACAATTTTTGGATTATTGGTTTTTACCGGTGACTCAACTGGAGCTTATGGCTTTAATTGAGCAGATAAATGAATTGGAAGATGATGAATATCGTAATTTTTTTGAAGTGATTTTTTCCTCGATAATCATTACAAAATCAGGTGGTGTTTCACTCGCTTTGGATTTGGGACATACGCGTCCTCATAGAATAAAATCATTACTAAATAGTAATGGAGAAATAATTTGGGGAAAAGAAAACTATGATATATCTAAGAAACAATTTTCAACAAAAATACTTAGAAATTCATTTGAAGAATTTAGAAAAAAAATAGATCAATCGATTTACAAAATTTTCCAACGTCCTATAGGGCCTAAGCCGGATATAAGATACGGCAATTCGCAAGATCTTTCTCTTGATGATGAATCCGTGGATTTAATCATTACTTCACCTCCTTATGCTTCGAATGCGATTGATTATATGCGTGCCCATAAGTTTTCTTTGATTTGGTTTGGATACACGATTGATGAGTTGACAAAAAAAAGAAATGAATATATAGGTGCAGAAGCTACATCTACATTTGGTTTTGAAGATCTTCCTGAATTCACTTTGCAAAAGGTCAATGAGGTTGCCAAGGAAGATATTAATCGCGGAAAGGTCTTAAAAAGATATTATTCGGAAATGAAAAAATCAATCAGTGAAATGTATCGTGTTCTTAAACCAGGAAAAGTAGCTATTGTTGTGGTTGGAAATTCAATTATGAAAGGAATTGATACCGAAACACCGAAGTGCTTACAGGAAATAGGACGTTCGGTAGGATTTATTTCACCTTATGTTGGAATTCGTAGGTTGGATAGGAACAAAAGAATGCTTCCTACCGGAAAGGAAAAAGAACAACAATCTCAAATTCAACAAAGAATGCATGAAGAATATGTGATTGGTTTTTATAAATCATATTGATTAAGCACAAAAGGTAAAAATAATGAGTCTTATTAAATTAAGACAAAAGTATCATGATGAAATTTGCAAAAGACTTTTAAGAATTCGTCAAAATGCAAAGAAAGGTGATTATCCCAATAACGCAGACGGTGACAGCAAGATTAGCGTAAAAATTGCCTGGGGTATTGTAAATAGTATTTGCAAAAATTCCTATAAATACGGTAATCTTTCCGGTCAAACTTCAGGACGGTTATTTGAAGAAATAACCAAAGATTATATTCAAAAATCTTTTGATTTATTATTTAAGCTGCGCCCCGGGAAATGGCATTATTATATTGAATCGACAATATCGGATTTTGATCAATATAAAGATTTATCTGAGATTGAAAGTGAATTGAATAGGAATAAAAATCTTGCTTCTATTTTTGGCAGAGATTATATCGTTAAGCCTGATATTGTAATTAGTAGAGAACCGGTTTCCGATGAAGAGATTAATAAAAAGGAATTATTGATTGATTCGAAAGATGAAATAGCCACATTAACTCCCTTACGTAAGAGTAATGACGGCAATCAAATTATGCATGCCAGCATTTCGTGTAAATGGACATTGCGAAGTGACCGTGCCCAAAATATAAGAACGGAAGCATTGAATTTAATAAAGAACAGAAAAGGCAAATTACCTCATATTGCGGCGGTTACTGCAGAACCTACGTTAACAAGAATTGCAAGCCTTGCTCTCGGAACGGGCGATATAGATTGTGTCTATCATTTTGCACTTTATGAATTAATTCAAACGGTTAATGATATAAATGACGAAAGCCAGATTGATATGTTAAAAATGCTCATAGAAGGAAGAAGATTAAGAGATATAAGTGATTTGCCTTTTGATCTAATTGCGTGATGTGTTTTATTTATGAAATTAATTTTAAAAATTGAGTAATTTTGATTTTAAATGAGTTGAGAATCATAAAAATTTTAGCATGGGAAAAATATTATCGGGAACTTTTTTGATTTTTGTGTATTAATTTTAATGTTTCCAATGAACAAATTTTGCGATCAAACGGAATTTTTTTAAATTGTAGATGTTAATGAATCTGAATTTCAGATGAGGATATGAATATAATGCAATGTTTTTGTCGGATTAACGTGGAGGTTGTTTCCTGATTTGGACCCCTCATCACTAATTTACGTGTTTAGCTTCATCGTTCTTTTACTTTTTTCCGCTTTTTTTTCCGCTTCGGAAACGGCCTATTTTTCATTGCCAAAATCCACAGTGGAAAAATTTTCCCGCAGTAAAAGTGTGATGGCGCGGCAAGTGGCCGTTCTTTTAAAGGAGCCACGCCGTCTTTTAATCGGCATAATTATTGGTAATACGTTGGTCAACGTGGCTGTTGCGTCCATTGCAACGGTAATGACCACTCGCCTCATTGAAAAATACAATCTAAATGCAACGATAACCCTATTATTAAATGTGGTGGTCGTTTCGTTTGTGATTTTGTTTCTCAGTGAAATACTGCCCAAAATTACAGCTATTAAAAACGCCAAAAAGATAAGTCAGCATTTTGCGCTTGTTTTAACGTTTTTCCATTATCTGTTTTATCCCCTTTCCTATGTGTTGGATTTGTTTACCCAATTGCTAACTTCGTCTTCTGTGGCCAAGGCGAATAAATTCTCCCTAACCGAAACGGAATTGCGCACTTTGGTGGATGTGGGTGAAGAAAAAGGCGCTTTGCTTAAAGAAGAGAAGGAAATGATCCACGGCATCTTTGAAATGCACGGCACGGTTGCAAGAGAAATTATGGTGCCCCGTACGGATATGGTTTGTTTGGAAAAGGATTCGTCCCTGAACACCGTGCTGAAGGTCGTTAAGGAAAAAATGCATTCGCGTATTCCGGTGTACGACGAAACCGTGGATAACATTGTGGGTATTTTGTACATCAAGGATCTGCTGCCTTTTATCCGCAAACGAAACACATCGGATTTTAGTTTGGAAAAATTGGTGCGTCCCGCTTATTACGTTCCCGAGCAAAAGAAAATTAACGAATTGTTGCGTGAATTTCAGGCGCAGCGCATTCACATGGCCATTGTGGTGGATGAATACGGCGGAACTTCGGGGTTGGTTACTCTGGAAGATGTGATTGAAGAAATTGTCGGTGAGATTCAGGATGAATACGATAAAGAAGCACCGTTAATCGAGAAGATCAATGATTTTACCTTTTTGGTTGACGGCAGTATGGCCATTGATGAAATTAATGAAGAACTGAATTTGGATTTGCCGACTGAAGAAGGCGTGGATACTTTAGCCGGATTTTTATTAGGTCAGTTCGGTTCTGTTCCGAGGCCCAAAGAAAAAATTTCTTACAACGGGTACGAATTCATTATTGAGAAAGCAACCAAAAAACGCATTCAAAAAGTACGATTGATTTTGAAAAGCCGCAAGGAAACGGAAAAAGTCAAATCTTAAATCCGGAACTTGTTTCATGCCGAATAAAAAAGAGCGATTAAAAAATTTACCTGCGACCCACAGTTTGCTTTCCGCTTTGCAGGAAAAATTTCCTGCCGTTAAACAGGATTTGTTAAAACGCCTGGCTAACCGGACATTGGACGCTTTGCGTAAAAATCCCGATCTATTGCCGGAGCAAGCGATTGGCAAATCCGAAATCGAAGCTTTTGTTTTACAACGTCTCATTGCCGAAATCAATGCACTAGAGCGGGGGAGCCTGCACAAGGTGATTAATGCCACCGGAGTGGTTTTGCACACCGGGTTAGGTCGTGCGCCGATTGACCCGAAACTGATTGCACAATTAATGGAAGTTAGCCGCTACAGCAATCTTGAGTTCGATTTGGAAACAGGGAGACGCGGTCAACGCAACGATCATTTGAGTAAGATTTTGCAGTTGCTGACCGGCGCCGAAGACGGTTTTGCCGTTAATAACAATGCGGCTGCCGTTTTGCTGATGCTCAATACATTGGGTTCCGGCAAAGAAGTCATCCTTTCCAGAGGTGAAATGATTGAAATTGGCGGTTCGTTTCGTTTGCCGGAAGTGATGAAAGCCGCCAATTGTATTTTGCACGAAATCGGAACCACCAACAAAACACATCTTCGCGATTACGAAGAGGCCATTAACGAAAATACCGGCGCGATTTTAATTTGCCACTCTAGTAATTTTTCAGTGGAAGGATTTACGCACAAGCCCGCCCTGGAAGAAATTGTAAACTTAGCGCATGCGAGGGGCATTCCTGTTATTTACGATTTGGGCAGCGGATCTACGGAAGAAACGGCGCATTTGTTTGGCGGAGACGAACCGGAAGTAACGCAGATTTTAAAAGCGGATGTGGATTTGGTGTCGTTTTCCGGCGACAAATTATTGGGAGGACCTCAAGCCGGGATTATTGTGGGTAAACGTGAATATGTGCAACGCTGTGCCAAAAACCACCTGTTGCGCGCCTTGCGGCTGGACAAATTCATGATTAAAACGATCCAATTAATTCTAACGCAGTATTTGTACAAGGATGTTTCCCAACGTCTTGAAGCGCACCGGGCTTTAATGGCTACCGGAGAGAATCAACTAAAACGCTGTGAACGATTCTTCGGGTTGTTACCGGCGCAAATACAAAGCTACGTAAAGATTAAAGAAGGATGGGGTAAAGTGGGCAGCGGGGCCTATCCTTTGCTAAAGCTGCCCTCGGCAATTCTTGAAATCCGTTTGCCTAAGATCGGTGCACAAAAGGTAAGCCGTGCTTTACGCTTAAGTTCTCCGCCGGTAATAGGTTACATTGAAGACGATGCGGTTTGCCTGGATTTGCGGACGGTGGCCGAAGACGAAGAACCGTTACTTCTGAATATTTTAAAAGAAACGTTGAGTAAGCTGTTAACGAAATAGGCTGCCGATCGTTTTTACGACTTATATTTGATGAATGTTTTTGTTCTTTAAAATATTTTTAAAAATTAAAATCCACAAATAACCGATTAATATTCCCAAAATACTTCCAACCAAAACATCAAAAGGGTAGTGCACACCCACCGCGATTCTTGAATAAGCAACCAAAGCGGCCAAAAGCCAGAAAATAATTTGATATTTACGATAATAATAACTGAAAACCGTTGCCATGGCAAAAAAATTGGTGGCATGTGATGACGGCATGGAAAAGGATGTTTTTTTACCCAACAACAAATGTGCGCCTTCCACAACATTGCAAGGGCGAATGCGATGGAACAAAGGTTTCAGAATACGGTTAACCGTTAGATCGCTGGTAGCTACCGATAGCAATACAATGAGCACCACCCATCGACCTTTAGGCCCTCCTTTCCACAATAGCAGAATAATGGTAATCAGCCAGATCGGGTACCAATTTTCTTTGTTTGTTACAAAAGGCATAACGACATCGAAGACGGGATTGGCCAAATGGACGTTAAAAAAAACGAATAAGGTTGTATCAAGATGAGCTAAAAAGGTTAAGACGGCATCCATGTTGCGCTTTCCGTGTTAATGGGATAAAGCGGTTAAAATAAAAAAAGCATCCCGAAATTCAGGATGCTTACAGGTGCTGGAGGCGGGACTTGAACCCGCACGGGCGTCTCGCCCACTACCCCCTCAAGATAGCGTGTCTGCCTGTTCCACCACTCCAGCTAAAACCTTATTTATTGGCTGGTGCCTGTTGTTGGGGCTGTTGACCCTGACCAACCGGTGCCAACGGAACGTTAGGTGTGGGGATTTTTTTCTCCTGTTCCATGCGTTTTTCGATTAAACTCTTTTGAGCCGTCTGTGCTTCAGAGCGATAAATCACACTAATCGCAATAGCCAGCACCATGTAAATCGTGGCGATCCAAGCCGTGGCCTTCGTCAAAAAGTCGGCTGCACCGCGTCCGCCAAAAACCGCAGAACCACCCATGCCCCCGCCAATGGAACCGGCCAAGCCCTGACCCTTACCGGACTGCAATAAGATAACCACAACCATAATAATACTTACGAGAATAAACAAAACAACTAATAATGTGTACATAATCTTTTATTCGCTCCTTTATTTAATTCAAAATTTTAATTTAAAGAGATTTTTCCTATTTATCAACATTTTTAAAGCAAAAGTTTTGCGTATCTCACGCCTGTTGCTGCTTTGGAAAGGATTGCTTCTTCCCAAGAATCGGAAATTGCAATGACATCCTTTGTAAAAGGGATTGCCTCGGAAGCCATTATTCACACCGTCCCATTCGGGACGGGCATCAGTTCCCACAGATGAATCTGTGGGTTAATAGCAAACCGTCCCTATCGGGACGGGAAAAACACAATAATATTAAAAGATCCATCGCGGAGCGATGGAGCGACAATAGCCCATATTTTCAAATATGGGAGAATGAAATTCCACCACAAAAAAAAACGTTTTCCCGAAGGGAAAATTAAAAAACGGGTTTAGATGGTCGATGTGTTTATTAATAAGTAAGGGATTGCTTCACTCTCCCGCTCGCAGGATCGTTACTATTGACATATTGTGGCGCGTCCGTTCCTTGATACGATTCTGCCTGTTATCTTGCGTTGTCCGAAGTAAGGGCGAAGCATTTCCGTCAAGAAGCTTCAAACTCAAAAAATTTAACGTTGTGCAACCAAAAACACCGATTGTTTTTTTATTTGTTAGGGAAATGCTTCGCCCCTACAAGTGTCGGCAGAATCACTCGGGATCGTTCGCAATGACAATCCTTTACGATTAACGAATAACGTTTTCCCCTTAACTCTTCAACTCTTTACCCTTAACCGATTCCAAGTTCCCTGTTCCCGGTTCCTAATTCCCAATTAATTCATGGCAAAATATAATCCCTGACCGAACCTAAAAAAGAAAGCGGGAAGCAAAAAAATGCATTTCCCGCTAATCTTTTATTTGATGTGCAATCCGTAAGAGTCGGCGTTAAAAGGTATCGGCGACCGATCCGTTTATTTGTTCAGTTCTTCGGCAATGTGAATAATGCTTGAAAACGAATCGGCTTTTAAACAAGCGCCGCCAACCAATGCACCGTCAATGTCCTGCTGGCTGAGCAATGATTGTGCGTTTTCCGGTTTCACACTTCCGCCGTATTGAATAATCAAAGACTCTGCTACGGTGTCATTAAATAAATCGGCAACCATTTTGCGGATTTCGGCATGTACTTCTTCGGCTTGTTCCGGTGTGGCCGTTTTGCCTGTTCCGATGGCCCATATAGGCTCGTAGGCAACGATAATGTTTTGCATGTCTTCTTCGGCAATATCGGCAAAGGCGCCGCGAATTTGTTTGCCGACGACCTGGATGGTAATGTTTTCTTCGCGCTGTTCAAGCGTTTCACCCACGCAGATGATCGGTTTTAATCCGTTTTCAAGCGCAGCTTTTACCTTTTTGTTCACCGTTTCATCGGTTTCGCCGAAATATTGACGCCGTTCGGAATGGCCTATAATCACGTAATCGGCGCCGGTGCTTTTTAACATGCCCGCACTGATTTCACCCGTGTAAGCGCCTTCTTTTTCCCAGAACATATTTTGAGCGCCAAGATGGATGGCGGAATCTTTGATCACCTCATAAACCACCGAAAGGGCGGTAAAAGGCGGGCAGATAATCATGCGCGTTTTTTGAATATCCGTGGTTTTCATGCGAATTTGATTGGCAAGCTGGAGCGCTTCGCTATTGGTTTTGTGCATCTTCCAGTTGCCGGCTATGACAATTGAACGTTTCATTGCGTAAATCTCCTGTAATTAGATTTCCGTTAAAGCAGCAATACCAGGTAATTCCTTACCTTCCAAAAACTCGAGAGAAGCGCCGCCGCCGGTGGAAATATGGGTAAATTGATCGTCCATTCCGAATTGACTGACAGCCGCGGCAGAATCACCGCCACCGATAACGCTAATGGCGCCGTTTTTAGTCGCTTCCGCAATGGCTTCGGCGATCTTACGTGTACCGACGGCAAAGTTGGGCATTTCAAATACGCCGACCGGGCCGTTCCAGACAATTGTTTTGGCCTTTTTGATTTCATCGGAAAAAAAGGCGATGGTTTCCGGCCCGATGTCCATGCCCATGTAATCCGCCGGGATTTCGTTAACCTTAACCACTTTGCGATTTGCCTCGTTATCAAAACGATCGGCCACAACAACATCAACCGGAAGCAGAAAAGTAATGTTCTTTTCCTTAGCTTCCTGCAAAATTTCCCTGGCCATTTGAATGCGATCTTCTTCCAAAAGCGACTTACCGATTTCGTAACCTTGTGCTTTAAAAAAGGTGTAAGCCATGCCGCCGCCGATGATCAAAGCATCGACTTTGTTAAATAAATTTTTGATAACGTCGATTTTGCCGGAAATTTTTGCGCCGCCCAAAACGGCTATGAACGGACGTTGCGGGTTTTCAATGGCCTGACCCAAATATTTTAATTCTTTTTCGATCAGGTAACCGGCTGCACATTGTTTGAAATATTTGGTCACACCCACGGTGGAAGCATGTGCACGATGGGCCGTTCCAAAGGCGTCATTAATGAACAGATCGCAACCTTCGGCTAATTGACGGGCAAACTCGGGATCGTTGTCGGTTTCTTCTTTATGGAAACGTAAATTCTCAAGTAACAGAACTTCGCCGGGTTTTAAGGCCTCTTTCATCTTTTTAACTTCCGGGCCGATGCAATCCGGAGCCAATTTAACGGGCGTATTTAACAACTCTTCAAGGCGTTTGGCTACGGGTTTTAAGCTGAGTTCTTTTTTGACTTGACCTTTTGGGCGTCCCAAATGGCTGCACAAAACCGCGGCTCCGCCTTCCTGCAATACTTTTTTAATGGTCGGCAATGAAGCGCGAATACGACGATCGTCTGTGATTTCCTGATTTTCATTTAAAGGAACGTTGAAATCGCAACGAATTAAAACTTTTTTACCTTTCAAATCCAGTTGATCTATGGTCAATTTAGCCATGGTTCCTTCTCCTTCCCCTTGATCGGACAATGTTTTGGCTGAAAAGATAAAAAAAAGAGAGACCGGAAAAAGTCTCTCTTTCTTTTAGAATTTCGTTTACATACTTGCCATTTTCTTTAATAAGTCAACGCAGCGGTTGGAATAACCCCATTCGTTATCGTACCAGCTAATAACTTTAACAAAGTTGCCGTCAATGACCATGGTTTCAAGGCTGTCGAAAATACTGGAATGTGGGTTGCCGATGATGTCTCTGGAGACAATGGGTTCGTCCGTGTAATCCAGAATGCCTTTCAGGCGACCTTCCGCAGCCTCTTTCATGGCAGCGTTGACTTCTTCCACCGTTACGTCACGTTTAAGTTCCGCAACCAAGTCCACCAAAGCGCCATCGGGAACGGGAACACGCATGGACATGCCGTTCAATTTACCATTCAATTCGGGAATAACCTTGCCGATGGCGATAGCGGCACCGGTTGTTGTCGGAATAATGTTATCGGCAGCGGAACGGGCACGACGCAAATCTTTATGCGGAAAATCAAGAATGCGCTGATCGTTGGTATAAGCATGAACGGTGGTCATCAAACCGCGTTTCATACCGAAAACATCGTGCAGCACGCGTACGATGGGGCCGAGACAGTTGGTAGTACAGGATGCGTTGGAAACGATGAGATCGTCCGGCCGTAATTGATCGTCGTTTACGCCCAGAACAATGGTGTTGTCGATTTCGCCTTTGGCCGGAACGGTCAATAAAACCTTTTTGGCACCGGCTTCCAGATGTTTGGCGACCAAATCACGGGTTCTGAAAACGCCGGTTGATTCGATGACGTATTCCACGCCCATATCTTTCCAGGGTAACTGCGCGGGATCTTTAATGGCCATAACTTTCATTTTACGATGACCGGCGACCAAATAATCACCTTCGGCATAAACGTCCGCAGGGAATTTGCCGTGGGTCGAATCGTATTTTAATAAATGGGCCAATGTTTTAGCATCGGTTAAATCATTGATGGCTACGAATTCTATTTCAGGATCGTTGAAGGCAGCCTTGAAGACCAGTCTGCCGATGCGTCCGAAACCGTTAATTCCTACTTTAAGACTCATAATATCGTTCTCCTTTTTATTGGTTGATTAGCACCTTTTTTAAATGATGCAAGCTAAAAAATCCGTTAATGGAAGTCAAGTAAAAGTTATAAAATTCACTAAATTTGAATATAATTTTACCGCTCATCGTTTTATTTCCCTTTTCAGACTGATTGCTATCAGTCTGAAAACTTATGTCATCTGACTGATAGCAATCAGTCAGATGTCCCGCCAATTTTATTTGCCCCTTTCATTCGCAACCGCTAAATTTAAATATTTTCATGAATTAAAAGGGAATTATGAGCGGAAAAACGCTACTTATCAAAAACGGAACCATCGTTACGGTTAACCGGGAAATGGAAGTCTTTTCCGGCGATATTTTAATTGAAAATAATCGCATCCGTTCCGTTGCGCCTCATATTGATGTTACTGCCGAGGCTATCTTCAACGCCGATGATTTTGTAATAGTTCCTGGCTTTGTCCAAACCCACATTCATCTGGGACAAACCTTATTTCGTAATCTGGCCGAAGACCTTGCTTTGTTGGACTGGCTCTCGCAGGTTATTTGGCCTGGCGAAGCCAACCATACGGAAGAAACCACCCGTTTAAGCGCTCAATTGAGTTTGGCTGAATTTTTACGTAACGGTACTACGACCATCATGGACATCGGCCTGGTACATCATGCTCGTGTACTGTTCGAAAGCATTGCCGAAAGCGGCATTCGGGCTGTGGCCGGAAAAATGTTAATGGATGGCGGCGATAGCCCGCAAGGGTTAAAAGAAGATACGGACAAGGCTTTAAATGAAAGTGTTGAATTGCTAAAAAAATGGCACGGATACGATGATAACCGCATTCGTTATGCCTTTGCTCCCCGATTTGTCCTTTCCAGCTCCGATGAATTGTTGCGCCGCCTTGCCGATTTGGCAAAACA
>JALWEA010000592.1 GCA_027039465.1 Calditrichia bacterium
AACTACTTTGAACAATTTGGCGGTTTTACAAAAGGCTAAAAATGAATTTCCGCAGGCCTTGGAAAAATACGAAGAAGCCTTGAAGATTTACAGAGAACTTGCCAAAGAAAACCCGCGAACCTATTTGCCTTATGTAGCAACTACTTTGAACAATTTGGCGGTTTTACAAAAGGCTAAAAATGAATTTCCGCAGGCCTTGGATAAATACGAAGAAGCCTTGAAGATTTACAGAGAACTTACCAAAGAAAACCCGCGAACCTATTTGCCTTATGTTGCGATGACTTTGAACAATTTGGCTAATTTATATTCGGATAAAAATGAACTTCCGCAGGCCTTGGAAAAATACCAAGAAGCCTTGAAGATAAGGAGAGAACTTGCCCAAGAAAACCCCAAAACCTATTTACCTGATGTGGCAATGACTTTATTAAATTTAAGCATTTTCCATTTGCAAGCTGTTCCCGACAAAGAAAAATCAATCAATTCAGCTATGGAAGCATTAACAATTGTTTTACCTTTATATAAGGAAATACCTTATTTAGAGAAATATTTTAAAACAGCTATACAAGTTTTACAGGCAAATGGTGCGGATACTGAGAAATTATTATCTCTGAAAAATGGCGAATAAAATAACGACATGCCAAGAAATATGACCAGCGTATAATACAAGGTACAAATCTACATTGTGAAGTTTCTTAATGCTTTTTCGGCAGTTTAACCGCAGGTCGGTAGGAAAATTTTATTTTCGTTTTAAATTTCTTTTGGGAAGGAACAAGGAATGCGGCTCGTAAAATAATGCCCCTTCTAAGAATTAAATCGCAGGCATTCGTAATGCAATAAAAAATCCCCGACCTCAAACCTGAGATCAGGGATTTTGAATTTTCAATAAAGTATTTCAAATTTTACGCTACCCTGTTAATGGTAATTATTATCATCCAAATTTTCCATGCTCTCGTCAAAATCGTCGGTGTATTTGGAGGCAATCGTCTGGCGAATAACCACCACCTTAATCTGACCAGGAAATTCCATGGATTCGCGAATCTTGTTGGCAATATCCGTGGAAAGAACCATCGCCCGTTCGTCGCTGATCTTATCCGGTTCCACAATAACGCGAATTTCACGTCCCGCGGAAATAGCATACGTCTTGGCCACGCCCTCAAACGAATTGCCGATTTCTTCCAGCTTGGTAATGCGTTTGGTGTACGCCTCCAGCGTATCGCGTCGCGCACCCGGACGGCTTCCGCTGATTTTATCCGCCGCCGTTACCAGCACCGAAATAGGATGGATCGGTTCGGCTTCCTCATGATGGGCATAGATGGCATTAATAACAATTTCATGCTCGTTACAGGCCTTGGCAAGCTCTGCGCCAAGCGTTACGTGGCTGCCTTCCGAATTATTGCTGACCGCCTTGCCGATGTCATGGAAAAGTCCGGCACGGCGCGCCAAATTCACGTTAAATCCCAGTTCTGCGGCCATGGCTCCCGCCAGATAAGCCACTTCTTTGGAATGCTGCAACATGTTTTGTCCGTAACTGTAACGATATTTCAAACGCCCCAGGGCTTCCCGCATCTTGGGATGCACATCGGTAATTTTTAATTCCTGCAGCGTTTCTTCCGCCGCTTTCTGGATGGAGCGGTTGACCTCTTTCGTTGCCCGACGCACCATTTGGTGAATGGAATTCACGTTGATGCTCTTGTTTTTGATCAGATATTCCATGGCCAAACGCGCTATTTCACGCGCCACAGGATCGTAGCCGGAAAGGACAATGAGTTCGGGCGTATCGTCAACAATCACCTTAACACCGGTCGCTTCTTCAAAGGCGCGAATATTACGCCCTTCCCTGCCGATGATCATGCCTTTGTAACGTTCGTTCGGCAACTCAACCGTTGAAAGGGTCGATTCCATGGTAAATTCGTAAGCCAAATTCTCAATGGCCGTGGCAATAATTTCTTTGGCCTCGCGCTGAGCTTTTTCTTTGGCCTCTTCTTTGATATCTTTGGCCAACTGAACCGCTTCCAACTTAGCCTGGCTTTCCAAATTTTTAAGCAATTCTTTTTTGGCCTCTTCCTGACTCAAATGGGCAATTTTTTCCAGCCGTTTGTTTTGCTCTTCGATCAGGCTATCCGCATTCTTGTGTTTTTCGTAAAGCAACTGCTCCAGCTCGTTGATCTTTTTCTCTTTGTTTTCCAGCCGAATTTCACGAATCTTTAATTGATTCTCATCGCGCCGCAAAGCCTTTTCTTTGCGAATATTTTCGTTCTCAAGGCGAGCCGCCTTTTCTTCTTTTTGCTTAATCTCTCTCAGAAAGGCGTTGCGCTTCTTTTGCAATTCCGTTTTTAATTTGAAATGGCTGTCACGGCGAATTTTTTCGGCTTCTTTCTTAGCCTGTTCAATAATTTGCCCGGCCATTTGTTTTTTGCTGTGCAAGAATAAGCTAAATACGGCAATGCCAATTCCCAGACCTACTAGGAAACTGACAAATACCCAGGTAATAAATGTCGCATCATAATGTATTGTCATATCATCCCTCTTTTTTCACATTGTTAATTCAAAGATATTTTTAAATTTATAAGAATGATTGAAAAATAAGTTTCAATTCTAATTTTACTTTTAATTTTCCCGCACCGTTTTTTCTCTAAAAATCCCGTCCCAAAACCGATTTATTTCATTTATCGGTGCGATCGGTAACATCATTAATTTTTAAATTCACAGTAATTTAACAAATTTTTAGTTTGTACTACAAATAAATATTTGAAGGCAGGACGATAAGCGTGGCAACGTTTAAGATCGTAAATAAAAAAAGGCAGCCCCGAAATACCGAAGCTGCCTTTGTGGGAAAAACATTCAATTATCCGTCTGGATGTAATCTTTTGTACTTTTCCATTAATTCTTCGTGGGTTTCTTTATGATTCGGATCCGGCTGACAAGCGTCGGTCGGACAAACAGCCGCACATTGCGGTTCATCATAGAAACCAACACATTCGGTGCAAAGGTCCGGATTGATCACATAAATAGGATCGCCTTCGCTAATTGCTTCATTTGGGCATTCCGGCAAGCAAGCATCACATGCAATACAATCTTCAGTGATATACAGTGCCATGGTCACTCCTCTTAATTTAGTGAATTGAACTTAATTTATTAATCGACGAGTTTGAACCCGACTTTTAAGATAACTTGGAATTCTGCGATTTTGCCGTCTTTAACGGCGCCTCTCTGCTCGACCACCTGAAACCAGCTAATGGCTTTTAACGTTTCCGAAGCTTTGGTGATCGCATTCTGCGTCGCGTCTTCGTAGCTCTTGGTCGAAGTACCGACGATTTCTATTAACTTATAAACATCACTCATAATCTTTTCCCCCAATTTTATGTGCCTGCCAAATATAACAAATCTACCGATGTATTTCAAAACCTTATTTTATTTTTTGTATTTTCATCTCTTGCCGTATTGGCGGATTATTCGTCTAAAACTTTAACAATTTCTTTTAGTTCCGCAATTATATGTTTTAATAATTTTTGATTGATTTCATCTTTTGGCCCGGATGCTCTTGCCGTCTCGGTTGCCGTTTCTTTTTGGGCAGTTGCTTCCGCATTTTGTCTTTGCATGTTCTGCCTTTCGCGTTTCGCTTCCACATGATATTTCTGATTCAGGATTTTATTAGCGCCGCGAATGGTAAATCCCCGATCATACAAAAGATGTTTAATGTCGTTCAAAATTTTCAAATCCAGATCGCTGTAACGGCGGCTGCCTCCGGGCGATTTCGCGGGATTTAAAGCGTCGAACACGGTTTCCCAATAGCGCAACACCGATTGCGGGAGTTCCAAATACTCCGCCACCTGTCCAATGGAATAATAAGGTTTTTTAGTTTCCATCTTTCTTTTTACCCGTGTAGTTAATCTTTTTTTCTAAATTAATAGTAATTTGATAAAAATCAACTAAAAAGATTAAATAGATAAATGAAAAAAGAAAAAGGAAAAAGGATTAGTACCCGTTTTGGATTTTTTTAATGCATCGGATAAAATGCTTTTAGAGCGACTGCTTTTTAGTAACGAAAATATGCCGTTTTGCAACTTGACTCATGTTTTAATAAGAATTATCTTGCAGTTTTATTTGGGATTCTCTGTGAAATGGTGTATTACAAAGGATTGGAGTTCTTATGGCGAAGAAACCTTTTAAACCTTACGTACCACCGGAAAGCACATTACCCGAATTAACCATTAAAGCGGTTGTGCTTGGTGTTTTAATGGCCATTGTTTTGGGAGCAGCCAACGCATATCTTGGCATGAAAGCCGGTTTGACCGTAGCTGCCACCTTCCCGGCCGCCGTGGTAGCCATTGCGGCCTTGCGTCCTTTCAAAGGGTCTATTCTGGAAGAAAATATTGCCCGTACCACGGCTTCGGTCGGTGAAGCATTGGTTGCCGGTGCAATTTTCACCATTCCCGCTTTTGTTATCAGCGGTGTTTGGGATCATTTGCACTATCTGGAAAGCACGGCCATTATGCTGATTGGGGGTACGCTTGGTGTTTTGTACGTTACCATCTTGCGGCGTAGTTTGGTTGAAGAGGCGGGACTTCCTTTCCCCGAAAGTGTGGCCGCTGCCGAAATCGTCAAAGCCGGCCAAGGCGGACAAACCGGCGCGGGTTCCGTTTTTTTGAGTATGGGATTGGCCACTATTTGGGAGCTTTTCAAAAACTCCAACGGTATTCAAATCATTCAGGATTACGCAGGCGGTTATTTTTCCATGGCCAAATCAAAAATTGAAATGTTTGGCCACAAAACGATTTTCGGCGGAGGTTTTATTGCCGAAACCCCTGCCGCCTCTCCGGCTTTAACCGGTGTGGGATTCATTGTCGGTTTGCGTGTTTCGGCGGTGCTTTTTGCCGGTGCGTTGATCGGTTGGTTGGTTTTGGTTCCGCTGGGCGTTTTTGCGAATCCGGGCTTAAGTGCTTTTGTAGCCGAAGGACATTCCTGGCTGGATATTGCCACACAGGTTTGGCTTAAACAAATCCGGCCGTTTGCCGTAGGAACTATGATCGTGGCCGCTTTTTACACACTTTACAATCTTAAGGATTCGTTAATGGCGGGCATCAGTAAAGCGGTTAGTGACCTGCAGGTTAAAAAAGAAAAAGGCGATGAAGTCAATCGTCTGGAAATCGATCTGGACTTTAAAAAAGTTGTTTTGACTATTTTGCTAATCGGCGTGCCCATGTATTTCTTATATGAGTACTTTGCCCGCTCCGTCGGAAGCGCCATTTTGTTAACGGTCATCATGTTGTTATTGGGTGTTTTGTTCGCCGCGGTTGCAGGATACCTGGTCGGGCTGGTGGGCAGCTCCAACAATCCCATCAGCGGTCTTACCCTTAGTGCATTATTAATCGCCGCCGTTTTGTTGGTTTTTTTGGGTGTTACGGGACAACATGGTGTGATGGCGGTTTTAGGAGTGGCCGGTGTGGTCTGTACTTCCGCCGGAATTGCCGGTGACATGACGCAGGACTTGAAAGTGGGCCATATTTTGGGCGGTACCCCGTGGAAAATGGAAATCGCCGAAATCATCGGTGTTATTGCCGCTTCTTTGATTTTGGTTTTTCCCATGATTGCCATGGATCAGGTTTACCATATCGGTAGCGCTGCCCTTCCCGCACCGCAAGCGGGTTTGATGGCTTTGATGGCCAAAGGAATCGTAGGCGGTGAAATGTCCTGGCCGTTGGTCGTTGCAGGAATGTTTTTCGCGGTGGGCTTAATTATGATTAGCTCTCCTTCGCCCATGCTTATTGCCGTGGGGATGTATTTACCGTTCCACTCCACGTTTGCCATCTTCATGGGCGGTATTATTCGCTGGCTGATGGATGTGATGCTCAAGAAACGCAACGCAACCGACGAGCAAAAAGTCAAGGCCGAAAATAAAGGCGTATTGATTTCTTCGGGTTTGATTGCGGGTGAAGCGTTAACCGCCGTGGTTCTGGCGTTTATTGTATTGGGTGAACGCCTTTCCGGAGTTAAACGGATTGTTGACGGACACGTAGTTAGTTCGCTGAAATATTATGCCGTAAAAACCTTGGGCGTAACGCATCCCAGTGTAATTGTCGGACTTTTGGTATTTTTAGGTTTAGCCTATATGTTGGTTGTACTTCCGCTTAAAGCGGCAAAAAATGAAAACTAATCACCTTTTAAGGCCTTCCGAATTGTCGGGAGGCCTTTATTTTAATAACGGATAGAATCTGCCATGGAAAACGAAAAACCGGATTTAATGGAACTTATTCCCGTACGTTTATTCGAATGGGAAACGGACAAAGAAACGAACAATGTCATTGTAATCCGTCCGAAATTCACTTCGAAATTTGGGAAAAAACTTTTATTACCTCTTTTCGGTAGAAAGTATTTCAGAATCAAATTGGACGCGCTGGGCAGCAAAGTGTGGCAAATGGCCGACGGCGAGCATACGGTCGGCGATATTTTAAAGGCCTTGCAGGATGAATTTACCGAAGAACCGGATCTTGCCAAACGTTTAACTATTTTTGTTCATCAACTGGTACGGGAAAAGTTCATTCAGCTATTGCAGCGTGTTAAGGAAGATGAGCAATCCTAAAGCTATTCGATAGGCATTATTCCGTTAACATTTTGCGTAAAAAATTTTCTTTACGCGCGCCAACCACAAAATCCCGAATAACCGTCCCTTCCATCAGCGTTAACGTAGGCGTTCCCATCACCCCGAACACCGGCCCAAGATGCGTGTCCCTGCTTAAATCGATCTTAATGATGTTATCGAATTCATTTTTTAACCGATCGATGGTTGGCGTCATTATTCGACATGCCGAACAGGTGGGCGTGTAAAAGTAGATTAATGTTTTGGGATGCTTTTGCAGCTCGCGCGCCAAATTTTCAGGCAGATTTTGTACTTCCTTGCCGCGCTTTAGCCAACCTTGCAAACGCATGTACACTTGTAACAAAATATAAAGAGCAACAATGGTAATCGTGATGTAGAAAAAAACGTGCATTTAGGCGTCCTGTTCCTTTTTCGGTTTCTTTTTAAAATCCCAGCCCAAAACCAATCCGGCGCCCATTCCGTAACCGGTCATTAAATAAGGGTTACTGGTGAGCGGGCAGCTTCCGCTAACGCAGCCCACAAAGTAATAATAAGCAAAACCGGCTGCCCCGCCGAGAAACATCAAGATAAGCAACTTTTTCCATTTTAATTGTTTCATGGATTTCCTTTTTATTTTTCTTCTGCTAACGAATTCAATTGCACAATAATTTCCGTCATTTTATCGGCCATGCCTTTTTCTTTGATTTTTTCTTCCAGCGTACCCCAAACCGGTTCACCGCAGACCATGCATTGAATACCCATCTCCTGCATGGGGCGCACCAATTCCGGATGCTCTTCCACGATTTCTTCAATGGTCATATCTTTTTCGATCTTTGCCATGATTTAACCTCCAAATCTGAAATTTGTTCGAAAGATTAGATGCACAAAGCAGACCTTAGGGTCAAAGGAATCTGCCTAACTCCGGCCGAACAAACTTGGTTAAATTTGAAAAATCACCTCAAATATATTATATTGTAACGCTTGTTACCGTAACCTCCATTACAGTAATGAATAGTACAATAACAATTAATAGGTTTATTTATGAAATTTTTTAATCGCGAAACGGAGCTAAAGCAATTGCAAGAAACCTATGCTCTTACCCGTAATAGTTCTCAAATGACATTTATTACAGGTAGAAGACGGATTGGTAAAACAAGATTGATTTTAAAATATGCCGAAAAGCGCCCTTTCCTTTATTTTTTCGTTTCTCGCAAAAGCGAACCCCTCTTGTGTGAAGAGTACGCTCAGGAAATTGAGCAAAAATTAAATCGAAAAGTTTTTGGTAAAATCCAGAATTTTAAAGATATTTTTCAACTGGTTTTGGAAGAAAGTCGTAACCGACAACTTATTTTAATTATTGATGAAATTCAGGAATTTTTACGCATCAACCCCGCAGTGTTCAGCGACATTCAAAACATCTGGGATCGTTTAAAAAATGAAACACGACTTCATTTGATATTCTGCGGATCGGTTTACTCCATGATGAAAAAAATTTTCGAACATGCCAAAGAGCCCTTATTCGCCAGAGCCGATCAAAAATTGATACTTCAACCCTTTAACGTTCATGTTCTCGAACAAATCTACAAAGAGTACAATCAACGCATTCGTTTAAAAGACTATTTGGCGTTTTTTACCATTACCGGCGGTGTGGCCAAATACGTAGAATACTTTGCCGACCGTAATTTGTTCACCTTTAAAAAAATGGTCGATGAAATTTTTCGCGAAAATTCTCTTTTTCTGGAAGAAGGGAAAAACGTGTTAATCGAAGAATTCGGCAAAGAATACACCACGTATTTTTCCATTTTATCTTTAATTGCATCTTCGAAAACAAGTCGCAGCGAAATGGAATCTATTTTAGGACAAAATATTGGCGGGTATTTGGATCGTTTGGAAAATCAATTCGAAATTATTGAAAAAGTAAAACCCATTTTGGCCAAACCTTCGGGAAGATTGCAGAAATATGCCATCCGTGATCATTTCCTTAGCTTTTGGTTCCGGTTCATTTACAAATATTACAGCGCGCTTGAAATCAAAAACTTTGATTACCTTAAACAAATCGTAAAAAGAGATTTTGACACCTATTCCGGTAAATTTCTGGAAAAATATTTTAGAGAAAAATTGGCTTTGAGTGGCAAATTTAACCGAATCGGCAGTTACTGGGAAAAAGGCAAACAAAACGAAATTGATATTGTGGCTCTAAACGAAATGGAGAAAAGAGCGCTCATTGCGGAAGTAAAGCTAAATAAGGAAAGAGCGTCTTTGCAACTACTTCACCAAAAGGCTCTACGCCTTACGAATATGCTGAAAGATTACCAAATTGAATTTAAACTGTTTGCCTTGGAGGATATTTTTAAAGAGATTTGATAGTGGTTTGATCTGTTGAGAAAAGAATTCTTATATTAATCGGATAACACGAAAGTAAAAATGATATTTTAAGAAGCTCTGAAAATCAGAATCACAACTGATGACGATCCATTACACCGCGATGGAGTAAAAATTGTTTTTAAGAATCGTCCCGTCAGGGACGAATTGCCATTAGCACAAAAATTCATTTGAGGGAAACAAATGCCCGCTCAAAAATATGCACGTCCCGAACGGGACAGAATGAAATTCATTGCACCCATTATTTTGCATGCCAACAACGCCGTTTTTCAATTGTCCCTTCGGGACAACATTATTGATAGTGGGTTTTCTTTTTACCCATATTTGAAAATATGGGCTATGCGCATCCCATCGCTACGCGATGGTTTTTGAACAATCCGCCATTTAAATCCGTCCTGATAATGACAAAGTGCAATCAACACGCAAATTCATGTTTGAGAACCACCAAACCCAAATCCCGGCCCGATAAGGAAGAAATGAACGAAGGCGTCACCCAACCAATCGGAGTCCCGTTAGGGACGATGTGCCAATAGCCCACAGATTCATCTGTGGGAATTAAATACACGCACCAAAATGTACCCGTCCCGAACGAGACAGAATGAAATTCATTGCGCCCATTTTTTGCGCGCTAATAAACTCGTTTTTCAATTGTCCCTTCGGGACAACATTATTGATGGTGGGTTTTCTTTTTACCCATATTTGAAAATATGGGCTATTAGCATACCATCACTACGCGATGGTTCTTGAACAATCCGCCATTTAAATCCGTCCTGATAATGACAAAGTGCAATCAACACGCAAATTCATTTTTGAGAACCACCAAACCCAAATCCCGTCCCGATAAGGAAGAAATGAACGAATGCATCACCCAACCAATCAGAGTCCCGTTAGGGACGATGTGCTAATAGCCCACAGATTCATCTGTGGGAATTAAATACACGAAATAAAATATGGCCGTCCCGAATGGGACGGTATGATTTTAATATTACAAATTATTTAAACCGTCCATATTTTAAGAATCGATTAAAAATTCTTTTGGCCTGAAATGTATATTAACCCCCATAAAACGACAAAAGGGACGCTTGCGCGTCCCTTTCGTTGTATCCTCACCTCCATTAAGCTGCTTCGCGTTTGCGCGAAAAGACCAGCCCTTCGGCATTGGCCGAAATAACCACCGTGTCGCCCGGAACTATGGTTCCGGCAATGATCTCTTTGGCCAGCTCGTTGACCAGCTCTTTCTGGATCAGGCGGCGTAACGGCCGTGCGCCAAAGGCCGGATCGTAACCTTTTTCCACCAGATATTCCACAGCAGAATCGGTCAGTTCCGCATTGTAATCGTTTTCGGCCAGCATTTCCTGTACGCGTTTGAACTGCAACTTGACGATCTCTTTCATGTCTTCCTTGTTCAACGGACGGAAGACGATGATGTCATCCACACGGTTCAGGAATTCCGGACGCAAGCTTTGTTTCAGGAATTCGATAACGTTCTTGCGAATGTCTTCGTACACTTCTTCTAGTTTTTCCTGCGTCACATTTTCCGAACGTTCGCGGATGTAGCTGGCGCCCAGGTTAGAGGTCATGATGATGATCGTATTCTTGAAATCAACCGTGCGCCCTTTGTTGTCCGTCAAACGTCCGTCTTCCAACACCTGCAACAGAATGTTGAAAACTTCCGGATGCGCTTTTTCGATTTCGTCCAGCAGAACCACAGAGTACGGTTTGCGCCGCACTTGCTCGGTTAACTGGCCGCCTTCTTCGTAGCCCACGTAGCCCGGAGGCGAACCGATAAGGCGCGAAACCGAATGCCGCTCCATGTACTCGGACATATCGATGCGAATCATGGCGTTCTCGTCGTCGAACAGGAACTCGGCCAGCGCTTTGGCCAACTCGGTTTTACCCACACCGGTGGAACCTAAGAAAATGAACGATCCGATCGGACGATTTTTATCGCTCAAACCGGCACGGGAACGACGCACCGCATCGGCCACAGCCCGAATGGCTTCATCCTGACCAACCACACGCTGGTGCAGGCGTTCTTCCATTTTGAGCAACTTTTCTTTTTCGCTCTCTAACATGCGCTGAACTGGAATGCCCGTCCAACGGGAAACGATTTCGGCAATGTCCTCTTCATCCACCTCTTCTTTGAGCATGGGATGGCCTTTTTGGATTTCGGCCAACTTGGCGTTCAATTGCTCGATTTCTTTTTCGGCTGCCGGAATTAAACTGTAGCGAATTTCGGCCACTTTATCCAGCTTACCTTCACGTTCCGCAATTTCCATTTGCGTGCGGTATTCTTCGATTTTGGATTTCAACTCGCGAATCTTTTGAATGGTCTCGCGTTCGGCCTTCCACTGCGTACGCAACTGTTTGGCCTTTTCTTCCAGATTGGCTTTTTCTTTTTTGATAATTTCCAATCGTTTTTTGGAAGCTTCGTCTTTTTCTTTCTTCAAAGCCACCATCTCGATTTCCAATTGTTTGATGCGGCGTTCCACATCATCCAGCTCTTCGGGCATGGAATCGATTTCAATACGCAATTTGGAAGCCGCTTCGTCGATCAGGTCAATGGCTTTGTCCGGTAAAAAGCGGTCGTTGATGTATCGTTTGGAAAGCGTTGCCGCAGCCACAATGGCCGAATCTTTAATGCGCACACCGTGGTGCACTTCATATTTTTCTTTCAAACCGCGCAAGATGGAAATCGTGTCTTCCACCGAAGGTTCGTCAATCAAAACCGGTTGGAAACGACGTTCGAGCGCGGCATCTTTCTCGATGTACTTGCGATATTCATCCAAAGTGGTGGCGCCAATGGTGTGCAATTCACCGCGCGCCAAAGCCGGTTTGATCATATTGGAAGCATCAACCGCACCTTCGGCCGCACCGGCGCCCACAATGGTGTGCAACTCGTCGATGAACAGAATGATTTGGCCTTCGGCTTCGGTAATCTCTTTGATAACCGCCTTTAACCGTTCCTCGAATTCACCGCGGAATTTCGCACCGGCAATCAAGGCGCCCAGGTCAAGCGCCACAAGGCGTTTGTCCTTCAGGTTTTCCGGCACATCACCGTTGACAATTCGATGCGCAATGCCTTCCACGATGGCTGTTTTACCCACACCAGGCTCACCGATCAGCACCGGATTGTTTTTGGTACGGCGCGAAAGCACCTGCAACACGCGACGAATCTCTTCGTCACGACCGATGACCGGATCCAGCTTTCCTTTACGCGCCAGATCGGTTAAGTCGCGACCGTAACGTTCCAGCGCCTGGTATTTGGCTTCCGGATTCTGGTCGGTCACGCGTTGATTGCCGCGAATCTCCATCAGCGCGCGCAAAATCATTTCTTTGGTCAAACCGAACGAAGCCAAAATACGACCGGCATCGCCTTCCTTTTCTTCGCTAATGGCTAACAGCAAATGCTCGGTACTGATGAATTCGTCTTTCAGATTGCGCGCTTCGTTAAAAGCTTCGTTCAAAACCTTGTTGGCGCGCTGACTCAAATAGGTTTGTCCCACACCGGAAACGCGCGGGAACTTATCGATAGCCGCATCCAATTTTTGTTCCAATTGCGGTAAAGGAATACCGTATTTTTTCACGATGGCCTGAACCACACCTTCGGAATCGGCCAACAGGGCCTTTAAGATGTGTTCCGGCTCAATTTGTTGTTGTCCGTTTTCCATGACAAGACGCTGCGCTTCGGCAATGGCGTCCTGTGCTTTTATGGTAAATTTTTCTAAGTTCATGGGTGTTCCTCCTCATTTTTTATTAATTTGCCAGAATAGAAAGCAAATTAAATGCCAAACCCAAAACGGCGGAAAAACAGGACATTATTAACGGTAGGCGTGTAAAAAATATTAAAGGACGACAGACAGGTGCGCCTCATTGACGGAACGGGCTTACACTTTGTCAGAGTGCGTATCGTCTTTACCGGCATCCTGAATGCCTTTTTTGAAGGATTTAATGCTGGAGCCGAGACTCTTCGCCAGCGTAGGAATTCGCTTGCCCCCGAACAATAAAAGGACAATGATAAAAATGATTAAAATTTCGGTGAATCCAAAACTCATGTTACTCTTTCCTTTTTTCGCTAACCGGAATTAATTTAACCCGTCCGTTGCGCAAATCAAAATTTTAGTTGCAGAACAACACAATTGTTTTTTACAAAGCTGCCCCAAAGACGTTCCCTTGGCTCAGAATTTCGTTTAATTTTTTAAACGGCCGAACTTTGGCCTTTACCCGCAAATTAAGTTTTCGCCGAAATTCGGGTACGATTACGTTTTTGAATCCCAACTTGTCCGCTTCTTTAATGCGTTCCACAACTTGATGCACCGGACGCAATTCGGCATTCAATCCCACTTCGCCGATAAAAACCGCATCCGGCGGCAAGGGCTTTTCTTCCAAAGAAGACAACAAAGCCATGCAAATTCCCAAATCGGCGGCCGGATCTCCGACCCGAATACCCCCTGCCGTTTTAATGAACACATCGTAAAAGCCGAAGGGCTTGCCGATTTTCTTCTCCAACACGGCCAAAAGCAAATTCATGCGCCGATGATCGATGCCGCTGGCCGTGCGCTGCGGTACGCCGAATTGCGTTTTGCTGACCAAAGCCTGAATTTCGATGAGCATGGGACGATTGCCTTCCATAATGGCCACCACCGCCGTGCCCATGCGATCGTCCACATCGGGATTCAAAAACAGCTCCGAAGGATTGGCCACCGGAATCAGACCTTTACTTTCCATGCGGAAAAGCGCGATTTCATTGACCGGCCCGTAACGGTTTTTCACACTGCGCAAAATGCGGTAATCCGCTTTGTTATCGCCTTCAAAATACAGCACGGTATCGACCAAATGTTCCAACACTTTCGGCCCGGCCAGCCCGCCTTCCTTAGTTACATGACCGATGATGAACAGTGAAATGTTATTTTCTTTAGCCAGACGCACCAGACCGGCCGTTGTGTAGCGCAATTGACTAATATTGCCTGGCAGGCCGTCGATGTCTTCGCTCATTACGGTTTGAATGGAATCGATCACCGCCACACCAGGACGATGCTTGAGCAGCAAATGTTCGATTTGCTCTAACGAGGTCATATTCTGGAAATACAAATTGGGCTCGGAAACGCCCAAACGTTTGGCCCGGTTTTTAATTTGGTGCAGAGACTCTTCGCCGGAAATGAAGACTTTTTTCTCTTTGGTTCGGAATGAATCAAGCATTTGCAAAAGTAAAGTGGATTTGCCGATACCAGGATCTCCGCCGATCAATGTAACGGAGCCTACCACATTGCCGCCGCCCAGCACATGATCCAGTTCGCCGATTCCGGTGGAATAGCGCGCTTCTTCCGGAACTTCTGCAGTGAGTAACGGAATTAATTCGGTTGCTCCTTCCTTTCGCCCTGATTTAGCTTTTTTCGGTAATTCCACCTGTTCTTCAAAACTGTTCCAGGCGCCGCACTGAGGACACTTGCCCAGCCATTTTTCCGAACGGTAACCGCATTCCGAACATAAAAAATAGACGTGTTGTTTTTTGGCCATTTTAATTCCGATTTGATTTTTATATCATTTATTGTCTCGGTTTTCATCCCAAAGCAAAAAGGAAACGAACCCAAACCCGATATTACAATAGAATCATTTTCGGTGCAAAATAAAAGCGCCGCCCAAAATAGAAGGTTGTAAAAAGCGGAGACGCTTCCCTACCGATTTTTATCATTGGCCATTCTTTTGGCTACCGATAATCCTGCTCAACAATCGTTTTAATACCGGTTTGGTATGAAGTGGGTTTAAAATCAAAATAACTTTCAAACTTACTGCTGTCAAAAACATAGTCCCGATCGTATTGGTACAACATTTCCGTCATTTCCCGCATCACCGGTTGGAATAATCCGATTAAACGCAACATGAACTTTGAAACCAACTGGTATTTAGGCTCTACGCCCATTTCCTTTGCTATGGCTTCGATCCATTCTTTTCCCGTTAAGGGATTAGAAGCCGTGGGCAGATGCCAAACCTGATTAAAGGCTTCCGGCGTATTGCCCAACAAGGCGGTTGCTCTTGCCGCGTCGGGTACGTAGGTAAAGGAATGCTTAAAATTGACGGAGGAGAACCAGAACGCCTTTTTACCTTTGCTGAAATTATTAAACACCGTTTCCGTTAAAACGCTAGTATTTTTAATGGAAGGGCCGTAAAAATCCGCAGATCGCGCGATAACCGCCCGCAGTTCGCCTTTTTCCATTTCATTAATGAGCATATTGGCGATTAAATTTCTTACCCGACCTTTTTTGCTAACGGGATTGATCGGCGTTTCTTCGGTCATAAAAGACAGGTAATTCGGATCGTACATGTAAATATTGTCAAAAAACACGAGCGCGGCATTTACCTGCTTACAAGCGTTAATTACATTTTCCATGATTAAGGGCCATTGCCGTTGCCACACTTTTGTGTTGTAAGGAAGGCCGACAGTCAGATAAACAACTTCAGAGCCTTTTACGGCTTTCAAAACTTCGTCCGAGTTTGTTAAGTCCGCCGGGACTAATTGATCATCCGGATTGACCGCTTTGGGATTACGGCTTACCAAACGGATTTCATTTGTGTATTCTCTGAGCGCTTTTGCCAACTCAACGCCGACAGCCCCGCCGGCACCAAGAATGGTTTGCATAAGATTCCCTCCGAATATTGATTTGCGATGACTCGTTGTGAGCCATCTGCCAATTGGAACGCTTATTCCGCAACTTTTATTCTCTGAAAAATTTTTAAGAGGGATAATATTGCTTTGCCAATTTCGTAAGCAAGTGGCCTGTCATTCTGAGGCCAGGAACCATGCTGGCGTCATGGATTATTAAGATAGTGGCATGGATTAATTGGGAATTGGGAACTGGTACGGCAACCGTGTCTCGATACGATCCCGCTGGCGCGGTCTCTACTCGACAACCGGTTGCCTTTGACTGCGTCCGGTTCCCGAGTAGCCCGCCTGAGGCGGGCGTATCGAGGGACGGACGTGCCACAACATGTCAATAGTAAAGAAGTTCCGAGAATCGGGACGGAATGAAGAATCCCTTACATCCGTTGCCGCTTTGGAGGAGGATTGCTTCACTCTCCCGCTCGCAGGCTCGCGGGATCGTTCACAATGACAGTTCTTAACAAATAATCATTTTCCACATTTGAAAATGTGGGCAATTATCAGAATTTCCTGTCGGGAATTTTTTTGCAGATTAAAAAACAATGAAAAAGATTGATCGAAACCTTTGAAAAAATGGCGTGATTTCAGGATTTCTCAATTTTTAAACATTCGCGCTGATTTCTACTCACCCACTAATCATGGCTAATTCCATGTTGATCAACAAATTACATCCCTTGATTTTTTAGAGAATTCAAAATTTATTTTAAACTTTCAATTATTTTCAAAAATTCAGTTGGTTCGAATACCGGAATTTTACTGTTTTTAAAATCAGCAATATTACGAGTAATAATATATTCCGCTCCGGAATGTATCGCCGCTTCGTGTAACACAGCATCTTCAAAGTCATTAAATTTATCGGTCAAAGCATCTTCCAAAACCATACGATTTACAGGTGCAATCTCGAATAATGATATTAAAGAACTTATATGTCTTCTTGCTGCTTCATGTCCCAAAGCTTTGGCAACCAAATAATAAATAGTCGTAACAGTTGTTCCGCAAATAAGACCATCTATATCCGCTTCCTCTACTTTTGCCATTAGCTTAATTGCAGGTTCTGAGAATTCATCCCGATCCAAGAGTACATCCAAAATAACATTCGTGTCAAACAATACTTTCATAAATATTTATCTTCCAAATATTTTCCGTAATCTTTTTCGGATACATTCTTATCTTTTAATATGCCTTTTAATGAACTTACGGTTGGCGGAATTTTTTGTTTTCCTTGCGATTCTTTATTTTTAAGAATCCGGAAAAAGTCCGCCACAAGACGAGAAACAGATTTGCCTTCTTTGGCCGCATAATTTTTAGCGATTTTTATCAGCTCCTCATCTAATCTTAAGGTTAATTTCGCTCCCATTTTTCCTCCAACTTGACGTACATTTTTTTATTAAAGATACGTCAATTAAAAAGGGTTTTCAATTTTTTTTAAAACATCCAATGTATTTATTTCAACAACCTGAACGCCTTTCACATCCGCCTCTTTAATACCCGAATTACCGGCCACAAAAGATACGTATTGCATCCCAGACGCCCCAAAAGCAAGGCCGTTGCCGCGGCCACCGCTCCGATAAAAGCGCCGTGTTCAATTAATATCCACATAATGATCGCAATCAGCGAAACTTCCAGCAATGTGCCCACGGTAATCGGGCCGGTGTGTTTGTTGGTAACCAGAATGGCTCTCTGAAACGAAAGCAACACCGAAAGCGCTGGCAGCAAAATTAAAATCCGTACCGGTAAACGTGCGAAATCAACCAAATCCTGCGACAAGCCGGAAACCGTTCCGAACCAAAAATCATGCCCAGGCGTAAAGCCCACCAACAACATTCCGCCGGTCACGAAAACGATCAAAAGAAAGGCAAATTGCGCCAACGGCTTTAAACCTTCATTGTGCTCGCCTAAAAAGGTAATGCTTACTTCCTGATAAGAGAGTCCGAAACTGCGGAAAATAAAAACCAATGAATTAATGACCGGTAAAACGGCTAACGATTCCAAAGCCATGCGGCTTTGTCCTACAAAAAAGGTCACCAACGGCTGTACGGCCAATGCGATCAATGAAGTTAAAGCCAAAGGATAGTAAAATACGATGATCTCTTTGTAAGAAATGTTCCCGGCGGACGAAGTTTCGTTTTTAAAAGCGCGCACCACCCGCCAGGTCATCAAACGGCTGGCCAATGCTTCCATGCTCACTCCGCAACTTAAAGCAAAAGCACCCACGTAAGCGCCATGCCATTTAAAGATCAATGCCGCCGATATTGCCGCAAGAGCCATGGTTAACAGCCGTACCAACGTTCCGTAAGCCACACGTCGGGTTAAATTGTGGCGAATTAACAGCCCCTGATAAAAGCGGCGATAGCCGATGGCAGCAGGCCAGGGTAATAGAATCCACAAAGCATGGTAGGTCAAATCGGTTACTTTTGCGGGCAACTTCATTAATGTTTGCGCTAAAAAATAAAAATTGGATCGTATCAGCAAAATGAGCATCAATACCGTTAGGATGAGATTCAAAAGATACGTAAACCGGCGCAGCTTAAAAAACGAAACGCTATTGGTCACCAAAGCCGTCGATGCGCTTAACATCATAATAACCGGTGCTTCAACGATAAGGGCAAAGGCAAAAGCCACACCATAAGCGGCCAAATTGTATTTCGGTTCGGGCAAACGGGCAATAATGGCGGCAATAAACGGCCCTTCGAAGGCCATCATTAACCAGGTCGCCAAAAGCGGATACCAAAAGACAAAGATTTTCTTTAATGTTAATTTTGGCCGCATGGTGTTTCATCGACTCCGTTTGATGATTTTAAGCGCTCAATTAAAACCGATTGGTCACGCCGAAATGGATTTTGGCCTGATTAAATCCTTCGCCTTTGGCTAAGCCGAAATCCAGCCCCATGATGCCCAAAGGCGTGTCAAAGCGCAGACCGAGGCCCATGCCCTGTAAAAATTTTTTAGCGGCCTGCCCTGGAATTTTGTTCTCGTAATAGCCCAAATCCGTAAATAAAAAAATACGCGCATTTTGGCCGGTAATAAAACGATATTCCAAATTGGCCCAACTCACCAGATAGCCGCTGAACTGTTTTTCACGATAGCCGCGCACCGACCGGCTGCCGCCGAACCAAAAATAATCGCTTAATTGCAAATGACTGCCGCGAATTTTACGGGCATTTAACTTTAACGCCGCCACCTGATTTTTAAATATTTTTTGGTAGAATTCAAACGTGAGGCTCCAGGTATTCAGGTTTAAATTTTTGGGCAACGTGTCACCTGCGGCAGTGATTAGGGAACCCAGATTTTCTTTTAAACCGAAACGGTAACTGCTTTGATAGAACAATCCCTTCTGCGGATTCAACGGATAATCGCGCGTATCGTAACGAATGCCCGTTTCCAAATTGTAAATGCGGTTTTTTCGCATGCCCAAAGTGATTTTGGCCAGCGAATCCGGTGTAACCGAATGACGGTTGAAATTCAGAAAAAAAGAAAAATTTTCATTAAGATGCACATTGCCGTTCAGTCCGAAATCGTAAGCAATGTACAAGGTGTCTTTGACTTCGCGGGCAAAATTTAATCCCAAATCAACGGGCTGATTAAATACCCACGGCTCCAGATAGCCAAAGTTAAAATGCTCGGACAGGCGATCGCTTTTCTCCCAGAAAATCTTCAACTTGCGGCCGGTACCGAATAAATTCTGAAAGGAAAAATTCAACAGTCCGGTAAAATAACCTTTTTTAGCGCCAGGTTTGGCATTCCCCGGCTGCGGCACGTAGCCCACTACCCCGTCAAACGTTGTGGCATTGCCTTCTTCCACGGGAATAATAATAATGACGCTGTCTGCGGCCGTCCGCAACATCTGAGGCTCGGAAACGGATTTAAAGATTTGCAACTTACGCAATCGTGGTACGATTTTCCTAAACCAGGATTGTCTAAACGGCATATTCGGTTCGAAATAAAGAGAACGCAAAGCAACCGAGGCACGGGTGTAACGATTCCCTTGCAACAGGACGCCTTTAACAAACACCTTAGGGCCTTCGTGAATGCGTATTTCCAGGCGCACCCGATGTGTTTTGTTGTTTACGAAAGGTTTGGTTTGAACGACTGCAAAAGGATAGCCTCTCTCCGCGGCATAATCGGTTAAAACCTGAATATCCCTGGTCAAAACATCCTGATCAAAAGGAGCACCGGCTTGTAAATGAATGCGCTTACGATACTGAGCGGCGGGAATGGAATCGCTGACAAGCATAATGCTGTCCACGGTAAACAACGGGCCGATGTGAATGCTAAATTCAAGATCAAACTTAGTCGAGTCTTGCAGAGGCAGTAAGCGCATGGAATCGATTCGCGCCCATAAGTACCCTTTGCGGTTCAGGAAAATCAGCAGCGCCTTTTGTCGTTTTTCAATTTCGGATTTGGTCACCGGCGCGCCCTGCTTTAAACCAACCGTTTTTTTCAGCAGTGACGCTTTCAAAGGCAATTTCCCCGTAAAACGCACGTTTTGAACCTGCAACAGCGACTGCTGGCCGAGCAGCGGCGTAAGGAATCCGAACAACCATAGAATTAAAATAGGCAAGAAGCGTCTCATTGAAAAACTTTCCACTTTCCGTTGAATATCTCTTAAAATTAGATGTTTTGAAGGAATTAAGCAAAAGAAGAGGAGTATTTAGGAACCGGGAACTTGGAATTAGGAACTGGGAAGTGGTTGAATGGGAAATGGTTGAGAGTTAAGAGTTAAGGGTGTAAGGGTTAAGGGAAAATCGTTATTCGTATATTCGTTAATCGTAAAGGGCTGTCGAACGAGGAACTGTTTCGTCGCAATTATTCAGCAACCGTGTCTCGATACGATCCCGCTGGCGCGGTCTCTACTCGACAACCGGTTGCCTTTGACCGCGTCCGGTTCCCGAGTAGCCCGCCTGAGGCGGGCGTATCAAGGGACGGACGCGCCACAATTTGTCAAAAGCAATCACGCTCCTGCGTGCTGAGGAATTTCACCAACTTGTAAAGACGAAACAATGGGTCGTCTGAAATTTTCAGCATAAGTGGCTTTTTGGGGGGAGAATCGTTAGCCCCAGACTTTAGGCTGGGGATTAAAGATAATAAAAATTTCAAGGTATTAGGACGTTTACGTCCTTTAAAAGCAAATTTTGATCTTTAATAATACCCTAAAGGGCGGGAAAGTTTTTAGTGTGAATTTTGTCCCCAGCGTAAACGCTGGGGCTAACAACGTTTAGTTGATTAGAAGAATTTTCGTATCTCTTTTTGCCTAATCGCCATACACTTCCATGCAACTCTTCCTGATGTTCGGGATTTTTAACATACTAATAGATGCCATCTTAGGAGTGGAGATTTGATAAATTATTGAATTGAAGCCATTATTACCCCGATGAAGTGCAAGATCGCGTCCGGTTGCCAAGTAGTTGCAACTGAATTAAAAATTCCGTAAATCCGTTGCTGCTTTGGAGGGGATTGCTTCCCCGCCTCAGGCGGGTCGCAATGACAGGACTGTTAATCACATCAATTAACGGGTGCACACCACAGGCTGCCCAAACAATGATTCCCGAATAACGAATAACGGATATACGAATAACAATTTTCCCCAATCAACCATTAAACCCTTCCACAATTAACGTATAACCTTTCCCTTAACCCCTTTACCTTATCTCCTTCAGCAGCTTTTTGGCCCGATCTTTAATGGGATGCTTTGTTTTTTGATTAACGATAAACTCGAGGTCTTTTTTGGCCAAATCGTTTTTGTTCTGAAAGTGATAGTGCAAAGCGCGCTGGTACCGCGCACGGAGATTCTGTTCGTCTTTTTCAATAGCCTTTTCAAAAAATTGCAGCGCTTGTTCGTCAGCGTTCATTTTACTCAAAATTTCACCCTTAGTTAAATAACCGGCCGGGTCTTCCGGCTTCAGTTCGATAAATCGGTCAATACAACTAAGCGCTTTCTTGAAATCTTTTCGTTCCAGAAAAAAACGCGCAACGCGCATTTGAATATCGGCCTCATCTTTACCCGTTTCTGCTGCCTTGGCAAACATGCGCTCCACCTCGGGTAATTTTTTTTCTTTCATCAGTTTCATGCCTTGCGCAACGAACCCTCGGGCGGGATTCATGGATTGAATTTCAGCCAATAACTGATC
>JALWEA010000593.1 GCA_027039465.1 Calditrichia bacterium
ATATTAATAGACAGTTTTGCATATTTTTTTAATTTAATCGTAACCAAATATTTTGGAGAGGTAAAAGATAAATTGCGGATCAATATTAAGGATTTGAAAGACCGCGTTCCGGATATCATTTTTAAACAAGGATTGGAGTATTACAAACAGGGACGCGTAAAAATAAAACAAATGGACAACATTTCCGTTCTGGCTACGGTGCAGGGAACCTATCCCTATATTGTGCGCCTGACGGTTAACGATCAGTCGTTCGAATCGACCTGTACCTGCCCTTACAACTACACCTGCAAACATGTGGTTGCGGTGGCTTTGAAAATTATTGAAGAGCAATCCATGCAGGAAGACGAATCCGGGCAGGGAGCACAGAATTGGCGCGAATATTTCGAAAAACTGATTGCCATTCAGAAAGTCGATAATGAATTTTCACAGGAAGTACGCTGGAAATTAATTTACATCATTCATATTGCCGAAAATTATTGGAACATCAAGCCGGTCAAGGTTTACATGAAAAAAGACGGCACCTACGGTCGCATTCAGGAACCGTCATTCAATGAACTTTCCGGGCAAAACGTTTTTCGCACTTCCGGCGACCTGATAGCCGTTTCCTATTTGGAACGATTGCAAACACAACAGTCTTCCGTCTATTTTCGCGGACGCCTGGAAACCAGTTATCTGGACTTCGGATTGGACGCCGGTCAACTCTTTCATCTGCTGAGAAAAAGCGAATTGCACATTAAAAACGAAGACGGTTCCATCGGCTCACGCATCCGTTTCGGGCGTAAACCCTGGCGTTTGGTATTTAAGCTGACGAATGATGAAAATGATAACTATGAATTTCGTCCCTATTTTGTGCGCGACGAACAGGAAATTCCCATAAACCATGAAACAAAAATTTTAACGGTCAATCCGATATGGTTTATCAAGGACAATAAACTCCATTATTGCGAATTTCCGTTTAGCTATGCCTACATTAAATCGTTTGTGGATGAAGACGTGCAGGTCTCGGTTTCCAAAGATGAGTATCAAAGTTTTATTTCGGAGTATTTGGCCAAGCTGCCGATCTTCCCGTTTGTCGAATTCCCGCCTGGAATCGAAGTTACCGAGATTAGCACAATCACGAGCAAACGGCTCTATTTGGAAGAAATGGATGATCAATTGGTCGTCTCGTTCTCACTGATGTACGGCGATATTGAAATTTCATTTAGCCATCCGAACGACCATTATTTGCATTACGACCAGAAAACGCGCAAGATTATTCGTGTTAAGCGTGATCGCGAGGCGGAGGCCGATTTGCGCGAGCAAATTTTGGCCACCGGGATTATCGAAGATACGCCCGGACTTTTTTACGCTCCTTTGGAAGAAGCCCTGGAATGGCTGTTTGACGGGTTGCCCGCATTGGCCGAACAAGGCTTTGAAGTTTTGGGTGAAGAAAAGCTGGTGCGTTTTAATGTGAATCGTGCTCCGGCTAGTTTCGGCGTCAATATTTCGTCCGAATCGGATTGGTTCGATATCGAAGTTACGCTTTCGTTTGATGGGATTGATGTCACGCTGGAAGAACTTAAACGCGCTTTGCGCGCACAAAAGAAATTCGTGAAATTGCGCAACGGCAGCATTGCACGTCTGCCGCAAAAATTGATCGAGAAACTAAATTATATGCTGAACTTCGGCCGGGTTCAGGGAGATTCGTTACGCTTTGCCAACCACCATTTGACCTTTATCGATCGCCTGTTGGCCGAGGCCGATAACAAACAAATGGACACATTGAGCGCGGAAAAGCTCAAAAGTTTGGACAAATTCGATCAAATTAAAGATTACCCGCTTCCTGAAAATTTTAACGGAGAACTGCGTGATTATCAGAAGGCCGGTTACGATTGGCTGAATTTTTTGAAAGAATTTTCATTTGGCGGCATTTTGGCGGATGACATGGGCCTGGGTAAAACGGTGCAGGCTTTGGCCTTATTACGCAATGAAATTAACGAAAAGCCCAGGCAGCCTAATTTGATCGTAGCTCCGACATCCGTTATTTTTAACTGGGTTCGTGAGATAGAACGGTTTACGCCTGACGTTAAATATTTGGTGCATTACGGAACACGACGTTCGCGCGATATCCGCAAGCTGCGCAGATACCCGTTGATATTAACCACTTACGGACATGTGCGTCGCGATATTGCCATGTTGAAAGAGATCGATTTCAATTATGCCATTTTGGACGAGTCGCAAAATATTAAGAATCCTTTATCGGAAACATCCAAAGCGGTTCGTTTGCTTAACGCGCGCAATCGTTTGGCCTTAACCGGAACGCCGGTAGAGAACAACACCATGGACTTGTGGTCGCAATTTGCCTTTGTCAATCCAGGTTTGTTGGGAGATCAGGCATTCTTTAAAGAAAATTTCATGCGGCCTATTGAAAAAGAGCAGAATATGGAAGTGGCCGAATCGTTGCGCCGATTAATCTTTCCGTTTATTTTGCGCCGTACCAAAGAGGATGTGGCCAAAGAATTGCCGCCGAAAGTGGAAAACATCATTTACTCGCCGATGTTGGAAGCCCAGCAAAAACTTTATGACAAGTGGCGGACGGCTTATCGGGATAGCATCCTGAAGGAAATTGAGAGTCAGGGTTTGAACAAATCCAAATTCAAAGTATTGGAAGGCCTGACGCGTCTGCGACAAATTGCCTGTCATCCCGAGTTGGTCGATCCGAAATTCATGGACAATGCCGGGAAATTTGATGCGTTGATGGAAATGATCGATGAAATTATTTCGGAAAAGCATAAGGTTTTGATCTTTAGCCAGTTTGTAAAAATGCTGCACATTATTCGTCGGAAATTGGAAGAAAAGGGCATCGGTTATTCCTATTTGGACGGTTCGACCAAAGATCGGCAGGAAGTTGTGGACAAATTTCAAAATGACGAGTCTATTCGAATCTTCCTGATCAGTTTGAAAGCAGGCGGCACGGGCCTGAATTTAACGGCGGCCGATTACGTAATTCATTACGATCCGTGGTGGAATCCGGCGGTGGAAATGCAGGCAACCGACCGTGCCTATCGCATCGGACAGACGCGCAAAGTTTTCGCCTACAAATTGATTTCCAAAGACAGTGTGGAAGAAAAAATCGTGCGCTTGCAGGAAAAGAAGAAGAGTTTGGTAAAAACATTGATTTCTACGGAAGAAGCATTCTTTAAGTCCCTGACAAAAGAAGATATTCTGGAGCTGTTCGACTAACCAATTGCTTGAGAAAAATTGAAATATTTGAGAATAAAAAAATCCCCCGTCCGTTGATCAGGCGGGGGATTTACATTTAAAAACGATTTGCTTATTTGCCGAGCAGATAATTTACGCCGACATTGATGCTGAAGACATCGTAATCGCCTAATTGGTAACGAATTTCTCCGAAGCCTTCCAAATTGTCCGAAACATTCATTTTGGCTCCGGCCAAGCCGAAGAAAACGATGTCGCTGCTGGAGCTGGATGAATTGGAGAGATAACCCGCATAATTATTATGATAAGTTATTTTGAATCCATTACTGACAAAACCGAATCCGCCGCCCACATACGGTTGAAATTTAGAATCCATAGGCAGATTGTAGTGCATGAACGGGGCAATGGTAAATTCGGACAGCGAATACTCGATCGTATTGGGATCGCCGTAGGATTTTGACCAGTAGTTGAGTAAAGCGCCAAATGTAAATTCGGCATTATTAAGCTTGAAACTTCCGAATTCGGATTGTAAGCCAAAGCCGACCGTGTTGTCGACTCCGTTATTCGGCATTACATACCCGATGTGGGCACCAACACTTTTAAGCCCGAAATTAACCTGAGCCATAGCGGAAACGGATAAAAATGCGACCATCAAGGCCGTTACAAATAAGATTCTTCGCATGAAGCCTCCTTTTTAATGAGTGAATTATTTAACATCCGCTAAGATACTTTATTGGAATTTAAATTGTTGTGATTCATATCATGTGCCAAACTTGGCTCACGTTCGTCCTGCAAATACGACAAAATAATTCCGGAACGAAGAATTAAGTAAACGGTTGCTCGGAAACTCCAAAGATCGGGCTTCAAAATCCGGTCAATTCCTTTTTCCTTTTTCCTTTTTCCTTAATTAACCTATCTGCCATTTACCCGATCAACAATTCACCAATGTCCAATCCCGATTCACTATTTTCGTAATCTAAACACATTCTTGTTTTAAGCCCAAATGCGGGCGTATCCGCAACTCAGACCTGCAGCGTGTAGCGCTCGCCATATTTAACAATAGTGACTTTGTAATTCCGTTCTTCCAACAATTTTTTCAAGTTTGCCTGCGCATCCGGTTCGCCGTGCACTAGGAAAATCCGTTTGAGTCTCTTGAAATTCAAATGAGAAACATAGTCCAAAATTTCATTGTAGTCCGCATGGGCGCTAAACGCATTCATGGTAACCACTTCCGCTTTTAGTCGGTACATATCTCCCAAAATTTTTACTTCGGGCTGCTCTTCTTTTATTTTACGACCGAGCGTATTTTGAGCCATAAATCCAACAATCATAATCGTATTGTTGGGATTTTCAATGTTATGCGCCAGATGATGTAAAATGCGTCCGGCTTCGCACATGCCGCTTGATGAAATGATAATCGCCGGTTCCTTGAGATTATTTAGGCGTTTACTTTCTTCCACGCTGGTAACATAATGCAAATCGTCAAAACCGAATGGATTTTTGTGGTTTTCCAAAAAGGCATGGCGTGTTTCCTGATCGTAGCATTCCTGATGCACTTTGAAGATCGCCGTGGCGTTAACGGCCATGGGACTATCCACATAAACCGGGATTTTTGGGATGCGGTTTTGCTGTCTTAACAGATGCAAATAATAAACCAATTCCTGCGTTCGTTCTACCGCGAAAGCGGGAATGATAATTTTACCGCGCCGGCGAACGGTACGATTGACCACATCGGCCAATTTATCCATTACACGGTCGATCGGATCATGCAGACGGTGGCCGTAGGTGCTTTCCATAACCAAATAATCCACGTCGGGAATAATCTCGGGGTCGCGCAAAATAGGCAGGTTTTTCCGCCCCAAATCTCCGCTGAAACCGATGCGCATTTCCTGACCGTTGCGTTTGATTTCCAATAAGGTGATTGCCGAGCCTAAAATATGACCGGCATCGTAAAAAGTTGCGCGAACGCCTTCGGCCACATAAAAGGGACGATGATAAGAAATCGTAATAAAATATTGCAATGCTTCAACAACATCGCTTTCCACATAAAGTGGTTCTTTGTCAAAAGTTTCGCCGCGTTTAGCCGCTTTCTTTTTGAGATATTCAATGTCTTTGGCCTGAATATGGGCGGAATCCATCATGATTAAACTAGCCAAATCTCTGGAAGCGGGTGTGGTGTAAATATTGGCGTTAAATCCTTTTTTTATCAAAACGGGAATTAAACCGCTGTGGTCAAAATGGGCGTGCGTTAAAATAGCTGCGGTGATTTTTGTGGCATCGAACGGCCAATAGTGATTCTTTTCTTCGGCTTCTTTGCGTTTGCCCTGAAAAGCACCGCAGTCTACCATGATTTGTTGATCACCGATTTGAAGGAAATGCTTGGAGCCGGTAACTTCTTCGGTTGCACCGTAAGAAAATAATTCTGCCTGCATGATCTTCTCCTTTATTAACAGTTCGCAATAAAATGGAAAAGTACAAAGTTTAAAAATAGGATGCACGTTTTTTTGAGCGATGATGAAGATGTATAGCGGTAAGGAGTGAATGGTTAAGAGGTAAAATCTTTGGGATATTGAATTTCCAAGTTTTCCACTTCTTCTTAGGTTATACTTGGAACTTGATTATTGGACATTGGATATTGGTTATTCAGAAATCTCAATTTCCAATTTCCAACACGGAATTTCCAATTTCCAAGTTTTTCTACTTCTTCTCAGGTGATACTTGGATATTGGTTATTGGACATTGGATATTGGTTATTCATAAATCTCAATTTCCAATTTCCAACACGGAATGTCTAATTTCCAAGTTGGACGCATTTTCTCAGATGATACTTGGAAATTGGTTATTGGACATTGGATATTGGCTATTCAAAAATCTAAATTTCCAATTTCCAACACGGAATTTCCAATTTCAAAGTTGGACGCTTCTTCTCGGGTAATACTTGGACATTGGTTATTGGACATTGGATATTGGTTATTCTAAAATTTCAATTTCCAATAACCAACACGGAATGTCCAAGTCCCAAGTTTTCCACTTCTTCTCAGACAATACTTGGACATTGGTTATTGGACATTGGATATTGGTTATTCATAAATCTCAATTTCCAATTTCCAACACGGAATTTCCAATTTCCAAGTTGGCCGCTTTTTCACAGGTAATACTTGGAAATTGATTATTGGACATTGGATATTGGTTATTCAAAAATATTTCAATGATCAAGTATCCGTAAGCTCATAGTTATCAGCTATTCCTAAGCAGGACCCAAATACCGAGCGCAATGAGTAAAATCGGCAGAAACGGGCCGATTAAAGCAACGGGTAGTAAAATGATTCCCGCTAATCCGGCAAAAAGTCCCAATGGAATGGCAATGAGCGGCAGTAAAATCAAAGCAATGACCAAGCCGAGTAATTTTAAGGGCAAGGTCAGCATAAAGATGCCGACATGCAAAAAAACGGCTAAGACTTTTATAACGATCAAAGCCAAAACAACAAATAATAAAATTGAAATCAGTGCTTCCATTCCATCCTCCCCAAAATTATTCTTTTGGGATTAATTACGAAAAAACTCGGCAAAAAGATTCATTCCTCGGCAATT
>JALWEA010000594.1 GCA_027039465.1 Calditrichia bacterium
AATGTAATCCGTATTGTCTATTTTTAAATTTACCGTATGGTGCAAATCCACCCCGTTGGCATCCTGTAACAGAATCCCCATGGTCGGTTGCCTTGGTACCAGCATTCCACTGAGCAAAGGCCGCCCGTTTACCGTAATTTCCAGCATCGGTTGTTGGTTATCTTTGGAATAAAAAACGGCAAACAAACCGGAACCCGTTATTTTGGCCGAAAGAGTATTGAAAGCGACCCATTGACTTTTCTGAGCCATCCAGGCATTGGCCGTCGGATCATAGCGATAAATTGACATACGTTCCCGGTTAAGGCCCTTCAATTGAACGGTGTCTAAAGTTACCGATAAATCCCCGTTTACTTTATTTTCAACATTCGAATTCATGAATTCCAGTTTCAAACCCGTAGAATCACCATTGGCGGTCAACGGAATATACCGCAAATCATATTGATGGGCCTTTGAAAATTGTTCATTGATATTTTGACTGATGAATTTGAACAGCGTTTTCTCCGGAACCCCTGAGACAGGAATTTCAAGCTGCCATGAATCGGCCAAAGCAACTTTTTGATGGGTCTGCTCATCAAGACTTGTACCAACCTGCGGACTGACCGTCAAATAATTTAAAAATAAATTTGTCTGTAAAATATTATTGACTTCATTACGTTCTTCAATCAAAGAATCGGGATCAGCAACAATTTTAATTTGGTGATACGGAGTGTATTTCAAATCGGGTGGCATAGTGATCCGGATCTGCTTTTCTTCATTTCCATTAAGATCAATCGATTTTGTGGTAAAAGGTTGATCTTGTTTCACTTTGTCATCATAACAAGCCAATACCACTGAATTCACTTTAACATTAGAATTATTCTTGACTTTAAAAAGAAGCTGCAAATTACTTTGTCCACCCCAGGTAATACTTCCTGGGACAATTAAAATATCGGGCCTGGGATCCTTGACTTCCAATTGCTTACGATGTTCAATAACAATCTGACCGCTTTTGGTTTGCATGCGCACATCAAAAATCTTTTTACCACCCGTACTAAATCCGGGAAACGGTTCGATCGATTGAAATAAACTATCATTCATTTTTTTCAACGGGATAACTTGCGCATAATTCTGATAGCCTTCTGCATCCGTTAGGTTGATGATAGACATTGCCTCTACGGGATCGTCACCCGAAAAGACCGATATTTTAAATGTAATGGAATCCATAACCTGCGGATTCGCGGGTAATGTTCTAATCGTATGAATGAGCGGCTGCCCAACGGCAATTTTTACTTCACCGTGCGCATTATTGTCCGGGCCCGGGGCAAATACTTTGACCCTCAGTGTTTGGTCGGCCATATCATCGGGCACGACAAAAGGAATTGTAACTTGATCTGCGGAAGCTTGAGTTTGTGTTTTATAAACTTTGTAGTTTTCTTCATCCGTAACTTCAAGTTGCACTTGCGCATCGGTAGGTAAATTATTAATGGTAATATTAACTTGATCTCCGGGCAAAGCGGACGGTTTATCAACTTCAACGTCTAATGTTGCTTTGGGTTGCACAATGTGAATGGCCGGATCACCGAACAAATTATATTGGGAGACTTGAGAATGTCTGATGGTGCCGTATCCAAACGTGTAAAAACGCCCGTCTTCAGTGTAATAAAATGGATTGGCCAAATAAAAGATCTTCATTAAATAAACCGCCTGTCCAATGGTCAAATCGGGATTCCACAAATAATCGAAGAGCCCCCATTCTATGGCATAATCGTTGTAAATCCAACCGACTCCGGAAGACCCCAAAAAGGCAATAGCACCTTTCTTTTCACCCAAAAGCAAGGCCTCTCCCAATGAACTCCTGCCGACATTTCCGAAGCTCCCGGTAAAACAGGTCATGCTGGAAATAAACGGTAATTTGTATCCATTGTTAAGTTGCTCCGCTTCTTGAAGCCCCATTAGCCCGGCATCGGCCCAAATGGCACCCCCGCCGTGGCCCACAAAATTCACATAGGACAAACCCTGATCAAAATAATCAATTACATCACGTGAATTACCAAAATGAGGGTCGGGATTGCGATTAGCGTTTTTAATGGAATTAATCTGTTCCGCAAAAAAACCTGCGGGCAAACGATAATGAATCAAGCGCAAACTTTGCGTGCGGAAAACCGGCTTATTCGTCAAATATTCCTTAGTACCGTCATAACCGGAAAGGAATAAAGTTCGGTTAACCCAATCTCCCGAGGCTTCGGATGAATAATTTTCCAATTTATCCAAATAATTTTTCAGATCGTAAACCGAACCGGCCGGAATACGGCTAACCACAACTTCCGGGATGTAATCGTCCCCTTCCAAAAGCGCGTATTGATAATCCGATTCCGCAGCACCGTATTTTAAAGTCTGATAATATATCGTCGGTACCAAATCGGCATTTGAACGATAGTTACCGGCTGCGTCGCCGACTAGTACCACATACTCAAGAGGCGTTGACGCATCCCAATGTTCATAAGCGTAACGAATAAAATCCTTAATGGCCAAAGGCGATTTGATTCCGTAATTAAACAAATCGTAAATGTCACGCACCGTTACAATTTGCACATGATAGCCCTGTGCTTCTTTAAAAGATTTTAATTGCTGGCATTCCTTACTTAAAAGATCATGGGTAATAATCAAATAATCCGCGGTATTTGAAGCATCCAGTAATGATTTTTGCGGATCTTCTTCCTGCCACGGTCGGTAGGCTTCGATGGAAAGTACTTTTTTCTTCTGATCATCGGTCAGGGCAACGTATTGTACCGCAGGATCGACAATTTCATCTTGGAAACTTAAACCGTAAGAAAATTCCTTTGTCTTCTCGTCGGTAACGGGCTTCACTTCCACATTCATGATTTTGCTGATGCCCAATTTGTATACATCAATTTTATCTTTTGTAAAGCCGTCCACATTAAATTGAATCTTATCGCCCAACTTGACATAACGCCCGTCGAAAAAATCGCGATCCACATGGAACTTCAAATAATCATGATCAGCCTTGTACAAATGTAAATAGCTAATGTTAAACCAATTCAGTAATACAATATCCGTAACTCCGCTTTGGAACATATCCACTTCCAAGCGATTTGTGCCGTCATTTAAAATAGACTGGTCGATTTTTACAGCAGAATCGGCATTGGTAATCATCCATTTGTATTGGTCTTTCCAGCCGTCTTCAGGCATGACCTGGCCGACCAATCGTGCGACATTTCCTTTGCCACGCAATTTAATTGCAACCTGATGCCCTCTAAGAGGATTGTTTGCGGCGCCATAATACGACTTGCCACGTAACATGCCCCACACCGTAACATCCGCACCGAAATCCGCCGGATGCGGCAAATAGAAATCGTAGCCAATGCTTCCTGGGGCAGAGACACCGGTATCATAATAATACTGATCAATTTCGTAAGCAGGACGATTGACTAGGGACAAAGTGTGCCCAAATTTTTGTGAGGAATTATTCTGCTCAAAATGAAGAGTATCTTTAAAAGCGAACGGGCTGATTACCAGTTGATTCCTAGAGGTCGTAATTCCACCACTCTCTTCCAAAAGGCGCAGACCTTTTCTCTGGGTATAAACCAGCCAATAAACATTCGTATCACTGAAAGGATCGGAATAAAGCTCGGGATATTCATCATAGAATGTCTTTTGATTCTTTTCGCCCCAAAACTCAATGTAATCGTTTTCATCGAACGAGAAATCTTTTTCTCCCTGAATATAAATGGGGATTTCCCGTCCCTTATTATAAAGGCTCAAATGAGTCGGATCGATTTTTTCTACGGGAAAGCCCGCCTGAACCAATTCATCGTAAGTAACCTTGTAAATACCGTCTTCTTTCACCTTCAATTTGAAAACAATATCATTTTGTAGAACAGATTGCCAATCTTCATATTTTTGCACCGGAGTTTGTGCAGCGGCAATCGTTGCTTTTTCGGCAGAGGGCGAAGCATATATTTGATTCGATGAATTTAATAAAAGTGCTTTGGTGAGCGTTTTGTCAATTCTGCTCGGTTCCGCCATTCCATAAGTTTTCTTTAAGGATCCGCCTGTTTTTTTACCGATAGCCACTTCTAATGATTTAAGATAGGTTAAATTTTGATGGTTAGCACTAACTTTAACCGGAAAAATCGTCAATGCCAGAACGGGCATTTGGCCCATTTCACCTAAATACTTTACTTGCACCCAAGAATTGAGATTTTGCCCCTTGAGATTAGGATCATTTGAAAAGGAATAGCGTTTTACCTGTTTTTGTCCGGTTTGTACCGAGATAACGGAAACGGAAGGCGTTGCCGAAACACTAAGATTAAAAAACTTTACGATTGCCGGAAGGTAATTATTATTGTTATCAAGGGTAAAAACGGCCTGATCGTATCGGGCCGTTATTCCATTGTCTTCTTTTGTCAGCTCCGGTGTATCAAATTTAATTTTTAAATGTAAATAACTTGGAGTCTGTTCAATAATTTTGAATGAATAATTTGCACAAAATACAAATTGAATGCTTAAGAGGATCAGAAAAAATATTTTTTTCATTTTATTCGAAACCGGTAATTTTTAAATTAAAATCATTTTATATCAGATAACATTAATTTTCATTGATAAATGTCACTGGTATCCACTCTGCTCCAATTCCCGATCGGAACTTCTCATTCTATTTTTACGGATTATTGAGTATCGGCAGAAGCTGAAAAAATTTGAGATATTTTACCGTGCGGTTTCGGTGTGTAAATTTCGTTCAACCGTTTGCGTAACATGCTTTCCGTCAATCCGCGTACCAATTTCCCGTTTTCCGCGTAAGAAATCATTCCCGTTTCCTCCGAGACCACAATAATAAAAGCATCGGTTTGTTCTGAAAGTCCTAGTGCGGCACGATGCCGCGTACCGAGCGCCGGATCGATATTGGGATTTTGTGACAAAGGAAGCACCGTTTTAGCTGCAACGATAATATCATTTTGAATGATCATAGCGCCGTCGTGAAGCGGCGAACGCGGGTTGAATATCGAGCTGATTAACTGTCGCGTAACCTTGGCCTGAATTTCAATACCGGTATCGATGATGGACTTTAAGCCCATGTCTCGCTCAATAACAATCAAAGCGCCAAAGTTTTTACTTGACAACTCCAAAACCGCTGCCACAATTTCGTCAATGAATTCCAGATTACCAACCTTAACAAATTTTTGGATGATTCGACTCTGCCCGATAAAGACAAGCAACCGGCGTAATTCCGGTTGAAAAAGGATAACGAAGGCCAACACCCAAACCGTTTTCAAACTAGACATAATCCAGGTTAACGCACTCATGCTGAGCAGTTCACCGATGATCGAAATAATGATAATAACCAGTAACCCGGTAAACATACGGATAGCAATGGTACCCTGCAAAAAAATGTACAATTCGTAAAAAATCCAGGTTACGATCAATATGTCAATGACATCGATAATCGTTACCGGAATAAAACCGATTCTAAACAGCATGAATGCTTTTTCCCTTTATCTACCATTTATAATCCGTTAATCCGAATAAACTTAAAAATTCCAACCCATGAACGGCCTGTAAAATTCCCGTTCAAATTCCGTTCTCAAATACGTCTTCTCTATTAACCGTTTGGCCATTGGCCCGCCGCCACGGCCCTGAACATGGTCAAAACGTCTTTGGTGGCAGCCACATCATGGACACGCACAATTTGCGCGCCGTTTTGCACGGCGATCAATTGCGTAGCCAAACTGCCGAAAAGACGCCGCTCGGTTTCTTTGTTCAATACCGCTCCGATGAATGATTTGCGGGAGGTACCCATTAAAATCGGCCGTTTTAGAAAAGTAAAGTCTTTTAAGTCACGAAGCAACTGTAAATTGTCGGAAAGGCGTTTACCGAAACCAATGCCAGGATCAATGGCGATCATTTCAATCCCCGCTTCGGAAAGTGCCCGAATACGTTCTTCAAAATAAACAAATATTTCTTCTACCACATCATCGTAATGTGGATTTTTTTGCATGTTGCGCGGCGTGCCTTTGATGTGCATGACGATCAACGGGCAATTTTCTTTTTTGGCTACAGAAAGCATTTCCGGATCAAAACGCGCACCGCTGATATCATTGATCATATCCGCACCCGCCTTAAGCGCTTCCCGCGCTACCGCACTTTTGTAGGTGTCAACCGAAATCAAAACGTCGCTTCGTTGCCGAATGGCCTTAATGACCGGCACAACACGCGCTATTTCTTCTTCCTGTGCGACCGGTTCGGCTCCGGGACGGGTTGATTCACCTCCGATGTCGATAATATCCGCACCTTCCCGCTCCATTTGCAGGGCACGTTGCACCGCACGTTCCGGATCGTAAAATTTTCCACCGTCGCTAAATGAATCCGGAGTGACATTTAGAATCCCCATTACAAACGGCGCTTTTTCAAAGTCCAGTACGCGACCATGCCCCCACTTCCAAACCGGCAATGATTGCGGCCCGGCAAACGACTCCATTGCCCGAACCGCGTCTTTGAAAAAGTCGGGAACCATTTCAAATTGCATCGATTGACCGACTTTCAACAGTACCTGCCCTTTCAAATCATCGGTTTGTAAAAACAGCGGTCCGTTAATTTTCGGCACCATTTTAAGTGCGTTAATTTGAGTGGAATTTAACGAAGTGACTTCAAACAGAACCTGCCCTACCCACAGGTCAGGAATGTTAATTCCGTACCTTTGGTTGAGTTGTAGAATTCTATTTTTTGACGTTAGATGAATCGGCCGCAAGCGCATGTTTTTTCTTCTGTTCCTCCATTTTCTTCAGAAC
>JALWEA010000595.1 GCA_027039465.1 Calditrichia bacterium
CCTTGGGATCCACGCGCTCCAAAGGATGCGGGTAGTATTCGTTTTCAAAATTACGTACCACAACCAAAAGGGCATCCACGGTTTTCAGATTAGCTAAAAATTGACCTGGCAAGCCGCGCGTTCCGGCCGATTCGCCTTCCAGTCCCGGAACCTTAATATATTCGATGGTCGCATTCACTTTACGCTTGGGATTAAACATAGCGGTCAGTTTGTCCAGCCGCTCATCCGGCACCTTAACCACGCCGCGTTCGGCGCTTACTTTGCCGCCTGGTTCCTGCGTTTTATGTTTTAACAAGGTTGAAAAAATCGTCGTTTTACCGGAATAGGGCAATCCCACGATACCGATCTGCATTTTTTTAACTCCTCACCCGGACGTGCCGGATTTTTCATGTTATTTGTTCTACTGTTCGATCATTTAAATCGTTTTAATTTTTTTTTAGAATTTAATCGCATCCGCTCTTTTAGGATTCTAATTAAAAATACAGCAATCATTAACTTTGAATTTTTATCTTCCTGTGTGGCAGAATGGCCCAAACCTTACTATTAATCTTCTTAACATTTCTAATTTACTGAATTGTCTATGCCCGATCAAAACAAACTCAATTTTCGGCTCTCGGCTTTTGCATCCCGTTTTTTTCTCCATTAAATTAATTCATTCAATCAAATATCTTTAACTCCGGATTTAAAGGGAAAGACACTTGTTGAAAAACTCCCGCTTTCTTTGATACTCGAGATTCTTATTACAAGTTCAAAGAATAAGCGGAGTATCGTTTAAACAATTCAGAAAAGAGACCGACTTATGATCCAACCGCAACAACTTTACATCTATGGAAGGCAACCGGTTTATGAAGCCCTGCGTTCCGCGCACCGTGTTTTGCAGATTTATCTGGCCGAGAATGTCTCGGGAAAAATTGTAGGGCGCATCCGGCAATTGTGTCAACAAAAAAATATTCCTTTGGACACCGTGCCCAAAAACGATTTGCAAAAATTGGTAGGGCCGGTAGTGCATCAGGGCGTGGTCGCTTATCTGGAGTTTCAGCCGTTTCTTTCGCCTGGCGAATGGCATTATCTGATTCACGAGAAACCGAGCCCGCTCATTTTAATAGCCGACCAGATTCAAGACCCGCACAATTTGGGCGCTATTTTACGCACTTCGGAAATAACCAATGTGGATTGCGTCGTTTTACCGACCAAGGGCAGCGCTCCGCTTAATGCGACGGTTGCCAAAACCTCGGCAGGCGCTTTGTTTTACACTCGTTTTTATCAGGCGCCGTCAACGGAAAAAATCCTTTTGAATCTTCAGGAAAATGACTTTGCCGTGTTTGCCACGCTGCCTTCGGCCGAACAAACCATTTTCGAAGCGGATTTTAAAGGGAAAACGGCGCTGATCATCGGCAGTGAGGACAAAGGGGTGCGAAAAAATCTATTGCATTATTGCACGGACTCGGTTAAAATTCCTCAGTTCGGCCGGGTTAATTCTTTAAACGCCTCGGTTTCCGCCGCGGTTGTGCTGTACGAAGTTATTCGGCAACGGTTCTTTTCTGAAGTGTAAACGGGGGGCGGTGGAAAAGTTAAGGGTTAAGCGTTAATCGTGTTTTCGTTATCCGTGTATTCGTATATTCGTTAAGCGTATGGAAGTTGAATTGTTAAAAAGTTAAATGGTTGGATGGGAATCGTTATTCGTTAAACAGTGGTTGGTGTTTGAGAACGTCTGCTTCATTCCGACAAGTTCCCAGTTCCAAGTTCCAAGTTCCAAATTACAGGCGGAATCTTATTGAGGGCGGATAAAGCACTCTTTGCACAAATCATGGTTTACGAATAACGAATAACGCATACACGAATAACGATAAGCCCAATTCCCGGTTCCAAACTTCAATTCTCGGGACTACTCCGGAATCGGAACCGTGGCTACATGCTTCCCGATGACAGGATGCTCTAAGGCCAATGGTTGACAGGGAACCAATAATGTTCGGTAAGAGTAAGATTTAAATCGAAATATTTGCATTGATTGCATATTTCCATATTTAAAAAGAAATGGAGCATTTATGCCTCGAATTTTATGGGTGGATGATGAAATTGAAATCCTGCGTCCGCATATTTTATTTTTGCAGGAAAAAGGTTATGATGTGGTTACGGCCAATAACGGCGACGACGCCATTTATCAGGTTAAACATCAGCCGTTTGATTTGGTGCTAATTGATGAAA
>JALWEA010000596.1 GCA_027039465.1 Calditrichia bacterium
TAAAATCGGCCGTCAAATCGCTGGTAATACCGATTTTGCCATCCAGTCCGGCATTCATTTTGAAATCCCGGCCGGTGGCAAAGGGATTGCCTTTTTGCGCCGGATAGCTGTGCATATTGCTGACGGAATAAGGCAACAGCTCCAGGCGCATCGGCGTCTTAATTCCCTTAATACCTTTTAAAATACCAAAGTAAGAAACCAAACCTGCCGCATCCTTGGGAATGTATTGCCACATGTCATCTTCCTGCTTGCGGAAGATGTGACGCATTACTTGAAATCCCCAAACTTGTTGCGGTTTATTGGCGAATCGAATTTGGCTATAAGGAATGCGCATTTCGGCAATCCAGCCGGAATCGGTAATCGTTGTCTTAACGTCCCACACCGGATCCCAGCTTTCATCTTTGCGATCGCCGTCTTCCGAAAGAATCATGTCATATTTAACACCGGCCGCATTCACACCGAAAACAAACGCCGTCCGGTGATCAAAATAGCTATCCAAACCAACGGCCAGCATATCGCTGTTTTCCACATCATCCCGGCGCGAAAGCCGATGCTCGATTTTGGATGGCTCGGAATCGTAAGCCATAATGCCGACATATAAATTCTTATTATCATACAAAATTTTAAAACGGGTCTTTTCGGTCGGAGAAATGTTTTCAACGGGGTTGATTTGTACAAAAGTATCCTGATAGGGAACGCGTTTCCAACACGGATCATTCAATTTGCCGTCGATTTTAGGCGCTTGTCCCGTAATGCGATACGCCAGGCAGACTTTTTTCTTAGGTATTTCATTAGCGAGGAGTAAGCCACTTAGTAATATTACCCCCAAAATTGTAGCGATAAATCCTTTCATCATACCCTTCCTGTTTCTTATTACGAATGGTACTGCATGTTAAACCTTGACTGCGCAATCAGGGCCGGTTCTCCATATTGAACCAATTTAGTAAAAATTACGAAGCCTTTTACAAAATGTTACCATGAATTTTAAATTTTTGCGAAATGAATTTAATGCATGGTTTATTTAAAACAGGGGAGAAGCGGATATTGCCGTTCGAAACTGTGGGTGTTAATAATTTTTTAGCGGAATGGGCTTTAAAGTTTCGTAAGTAATCGTGTATTTTTTGTACGGGGGTTCAATGATAAATATGAAATTACCTTTTAACGATTTACCGGGAGCAATGCGTCGCTTAAAATAAGCCTTTGGTGCCAGGGCAACATAATTCTCGAGTCCCACACAATGAAATCGGGTTTGATCCGGAGCGGTTAAGTATAGATTGGAAGAAAAGAACATATTATCCGCCAAACCGGTATTTTTAATTTCCGCCGTTACTTTAATCAGCCTTGTCTTTTTGGTATCGGAAACATTGTATTCTTCGCTACCTACTTTAAAGGAGCGGGCATAGCGAACGCGTTTAACAGTTAACTGCCACGGGTTTTTCATTGCGATTTTTAAGGAACCTAACCGTTTTTCGAGCAGCTTCGTTTTCATGTTCCAGATGATCAAACTACCGTCTTCGGAGCCGGAAATCAATTTCCTGCCGGAATCGGCAAAGCTTAAAGAAGTAATTGTTAAAAAATGTCCGTAAAGCGAACCCTGCAAATCGCCTTTGGGCCAATTCCATAGTTTAATCGATTTGTCCATGGAGCCGGTTGCGACTAAACTATCTTCATCGGAAACGGTCAGGGTCGTAATCGGGGCGTGATGATTTTTGGGCATCAGGCGCATGACGCCCGTTTGCCAATTGCCCAACCAAAGATTTTCACCATAACTTACCACCAAACCTTGCCCGCCTAAAAACGCCAGCAAACGTTCTTTGTCTTTACCGGCTTTGTACTTTGGTAATGTAAACGATTTGATGGCTTTCATTGTACCGGCTCGCTCAATGGTAATTCGTTTTCCTTCAAAAACCGCCCAAAGAGGTTTCGTCGGATGACCGGCAAAAGCAGCCCCGGATGTAGCAGTTGCCAAAATACGAATCTGTCCTTGCTCCGGTTTGAATTGAAATAGTTCGTTCGTACCGACGCCTAAAAAGGACATTGACGGGGGATCATATTTAAATTGTAAGATATCATGCAAAATGCTTGTAAACGTTTTTTGAATGCTTAAATTCTTAAGGTCAATCCGATAAAAAACTCCGCCTTTGCAGGCAATCCACCAGGTATTGCGTTTTTGATCATAGCCTATTTTTTCGGGCATACGCGGCATTCTTTTGGATAAAATCGCCTTGCCGGAATCGGCATTCCACAAAATAATTAAACTGTCCCTTCCTACGGATAGAAGCTTATGTTGATCAACAGGATAAATGCTTAATACGCCTTTGTGGTGGAAAACATGCGTCGTTGTAGCCGTCTGATTTCGGATATTTTGGGGGAGCCGTTGTTTTTTTGATTTGCACCCGGTAAAATAGGTAAGTAAAAAAAATGAAATCAAGAAAATTTCTATGAATAATTTTTTTATTGATTTTTTTCGACTCATGCGCGTTTAGCTCAATCCATGAATATTAATCTACAATTTTCGTTTCTTCTCCGAAGGGGGAGAACAAAATAACCTCGTCTTCCGGCTTCGGCATCCAGCCCACATCCAATTTCTTTTCCCAAGCCAGTTTGCGGGCCTCACGGAAAATTTCGTAGCTATCGGAACGAACGATAAAAAAGATAAACTGTTTCTTGGGATTCAATGATTTCAAAATCCGATTGTATTTTGAATCGATTTGGCGGATTTGCGTAATGCCCTCGCCTTGTACGCCAGGTTTAGGTAACAGAACTTCCTGAAAAGCGGCAAATGTTCGCAAATAATATTGATTTTGATCGATGCTGACCGGAAATATCTGTTCATTCCGACATTCGAAAATAACACTTTTTTTGGGAGTATTGTAAACCATGGGCGTTTGAAAGACAAATTCTTTGGTACGCAACGAAAGACTGCTTATAATGCCAATAATAATCAACATACCCACAATGTTGGTCACAATATCCATCAACGAATCGATGTTAAATGTAAAATCGCTATTGGCTCGTTTACGTCTTCTACCCATTCCCGCTTACCCTTTTTTGGCGTGCAAACGCCAACTTTTATTAAACGGCTCATAACCGATGTCAATATTTTTTTGTTTGTATTTTTGATTCATCTGGCGAATAATGTGATAAGCTTTACGGAAGGTTCTTTCACTTCCCGGATAAATGGCAAAAACAATGTAAATGCTATCCGCTTTTTGCTGAATTGTTTTGACGAACTTAAAGTAATCGGCATTCGGGTTTTCTATGGCATCGTAAGGTACCTTTTTCTCTTGTTGTACCAGCACCAAATATTTATCGTGGCATTCAACGTAAGCCGGTTTCTTTTTAATCGTTACGGCTAAATCTCTCGACTTAACAACAATGCTCGGCGCTAAAATGGAAACCACACCAATGGATACAATAATAAACGATAAAACCCCCGCCGTACAGGTTAGAATGCTCAAAAACGGAAATAGCGTTGGTAAGAATCCGTCGGATTGCTTTTTTTTACTCATTGTTCAGCCTGTGATTAGTCTGCCAAAGGTGTACGATGCGACATGGTAATGGTAACCGGTTTGGTCAAATTCTCCATTAATGGTTTTAATTCGGCCAAATTCAATTTAATACTTTGCAAGGTTTCGGACATAGATTTCATCATTTCTTCTTCAAAAGTCAAATAGGTATTTAGCTTTTCGCTGGTCTTGGTGTCTTTGGTTTCAAAAGCGGAAATAATTTTTTCCATTTCGGCAATTAAGTTTTGGTAATAATCTTTTTGTGTTTGAATTAATACCGATTTCAACGCCTCGGGAATTTGTTTCATGGTCTGCAAGATTGTATCCAGATGGCCGTTCACTTTTTCCAGCGACATAATCTGATCGGCCCAGAATTCCTGGCTCTTATTAATTTCAGATAGAGCTTTACTGATCTCATCATATTTTTCAACCGCTGCGCTAAAGGCCTGTTGTTGTTTTTGGATATTTGCGTTCAGTTCGGTCAATACGCTGGTACTTTGGGTCAGCGCTTTCAAGTGATCTTCCAGAACCTTGCGATCCAATTGCGAGATTAAATCTTCAAAGCGCGTTTCCTTACTCTTTGCACTAAAAATTTCATCTAAGATTTCATATTCAACTAGTTCGTCGACTTCGATTAACATCTCATCTTCACGTTTTTTCAAAGCGGAAACGTACATCATCAAAGGAACCGTGATTAATAAACTGAGCAATGTGGTGTCAAAGGCAACCGCCAAACCGGTCGTTACGCCGCCGAGATGTTGCGTGACCTGTTCCAGCTCTTTTGCCGATTCAATAACCGAAGAAAAATTATTTACCGCATTGCTAATTCCCAAAACCGTTCCGGTGAAACCCAAAAGCGGAATAACCGCCACCAACACCTTAAGAATGGTGTAACTCAATTCCACGTTTTCCGAATCGCGGTCGCTCTGTTCCAAAAGCACTTCGCGCAAATCGTTGCTTTCCATGCCGCTCTTGAATGCGGAAAAGGCGCGCTGAATGCGATGGAAAAGACGGGTATTTTCGGCACCTTTAACGTTTTTCTTCAACTGCTCAAGCGTTTCATCCACATCATCTTTAACCGTCCATGTAAAATGGCGCTTGATTTCATGGTGCTTTTTTTCTTCCCAGTTAATATCACGTTGTTTAAGAAAACCAATGGCAAAAGACCAGGCACCTAAATAGGTAATTAAATATTGAATAAAGCCCCGCTCAAAGAACATGGCACGGATGCTAGCCAAACTCTTAATTTCTCCCAAATAATAAACGGCAACTAAAAATACTACCGTGATTATGGTACCCCAGAATAAACTGCGGGTTATGGATAATGAACGGATGCCTTGGCCCAATTTGGTATTTGAGGTAAGACTCTTATTCTTCGCTTTTTCGACGTTTTGTTCCATTTATTTGCCTCCACCTTGTCTATTAACAGCACTATCGGCCTAAATAACTAAACAATATAGCCTTCTGTTTAAAATCTCCGAAAATGCATTCGTTTGTCTTTTTGCGAGTATTCAAATACTTGTAAATTTCACCAATCGTGATTTTTCGATCTCTATTTTTATCGGCATTTCCTTTCAATGCCTTAATTAATAGTTTCGTAAAAGAACTTGGGCGATTACCGGATGATTTTTTTAACCCGTTGCACAGACTCAAAATATTGACCTGAGGCGCTTCGTCCTCATTCCAGAAAGAAATGGATTCAGTCATATTCCGGCTTAGAGAACTTAAGCGTTTCAATCCCGGTGCGTAGAAATTGGCATCGATAAAACACGAGACCATTTTAGCGGGAATAGTCTTTAGACTTTGGTACAACAAATCAAAATTAATAGCCGTACTTGCCAAGTTATTAATTTGTGAATCTTGCGTTAATAAATACAAATTTTGCGGATTTTTTATGCCGTTTTTATCCTGGATAATCCCGTTTCCGGCAAAATAAACAATGACTTCATCCTGAGGTTCGACATAGCGTGCAATGGTTCGGATTCCATCCAAAATGGCCGAATAGGTCGGCAAAATACCGGTGGTAAGCGCTAAAACCAACACATTGCTTTTCGGGATGCTAAGTCCATCCGGAGAGGTAAGCATTTTTTCGACCGCACGGACATTGGCGGATGCATTGTTTACATCGGGGATGGACGGGTCTTCATAGTCGCCGACGGCCACAACCAATGCCCAACGGTTTACACCCCGTTTCAGCTTCGGCGTTGTTTCAAAAGCATAAAGCAATTTGGCAATGCGTCCCACGCGAACCGTAGACTTTGTTTCGTAACCGTCTTTGAATCGTGCATGAACCGTTAGATAATTGGCACCTGGCACTAAGGGAAAATCATTGACTTTAAACGGCAAAGCATCGGGATATAAATTGGGATCGGGCATTTTTTGAATTTTGACTTTACGTCCGAATTTGTCGATCGGTTTGCCGTTCAGATCAAAAGAGACCGGTTTTTTATTTCGCGTAATGAATCCTTCCACCGTAATGGAAGAAGCGCGTGTGTGGTGCCCGTCCTTTGGTGCCGTAATTATGATTTTAGGCGCTTGCACCAATTTCAAACTGATGTTTTTTTGCATGCGATCCGGTGCAAGGCTCACATCGTATTCGGCCTGTTTATTGGCTTTTTCGGCCACCTTTTCGGAAACAACCTGTGACAAACGGTATCGATCATTCATTTCCAGGCTAGTAAAGCGATCTTCGTATTTTTGGAAGGTATCCATTAAACCTTGTTTTTGCTGGGCGGCAATTACTTCCGGTTTTTCACTGATCGTCACTACCTTTAATCCGACATCCCTTTTTGCGTAAGCTTCCTGAATCCAGAAACTGTTGGGATACATTTTTTGGGCAATGGCCAAATATTGATTTCGTGTTTTGATATCTTTCTTTTTTTCATAAGCCAAGGCCAAATACATGGCCAAAGTTCCCTGAGCGTAGCGGTTATTATCATTGTAATAGGTTTGCAAATCCAACAAGCGGCTAACGGCCAATTTGGGTTTATGCTCATAGGCCAAAAGTAAATCGTCAAAAGCCTGCACCTCCTTGTTCTGCGGGGCTAACTTCAATGCCTTGTTGATGGTGCTTCTTGCCGCTTTGGGGCTTTTTTTGAACAATAATTGGAAGGTCGCATAATCAATGTAATTATTAAGATTGTACGGTTGATCTACGAGCAGTTCCTTGTAAATTTTTTGAGCATCCTTGATTTTTTTCAGACGAATGGCGGCTTTGGCCAAATTTCGGCGGAACATGGCTTGTTC
>JALWEA010000597.1 GCA_027039465.1 Calditrichia bacterium
TCTGATCACCGGTTTGTCTTATTTTACGGATAATTTTTCCAGTTGGCAGGTGGAAACCGGTTTGGAAGTCAACGAGAGCATAGGGTATCAGAATAACGATTACACGCGATATAATCTGGATATGCTCTACACCGCCGCGCCGGCCTCTTTTTGGGATAGACGGTTCCAACTGGGCGGTCAGGTAAGCCGATTCAAATATATTCTGAACGATTCGATTTATGCCAATCGATCCAAATCCGTTTACACCCGCTTATTGAACAAGGTCACGCTTAATAATTGGCTGGCGTTATCTGCGGAATATCAGGGAAAAATAAAAAGTTATAACAAAAAGAGCGAACAAGATCCGGATTATTATTGGCATCAAGTCGATTTTGCCATCCATCTTCGCCCGGCAACCACAGTTAATTTTCAATTTGGCCTGCGAAATGAGTTGAAAAAACACCGGATTTTTACGGGCGCGGTGGAAAATTATATCAAAGAACAGAATTTTTATGGCAATGGAATAATTTTTGGCGTTGAATCTGGTGATTTTAATTCGTATCTTGTAGACCTGAATATGGCATATACATTCAGGCGCTATCCGGATAAACGTTCGGATGAAGCACTTGGCATCTATACCAATCGGGATATTTTAAATATCACCTTGTTAGGACAGATACCGATTGGATCTTATTTATATCTAAATGTTTTGGCATCATACGATAATGATCGAGATTTGGACAGGGATGAGAGCAATACTCGGAATTCGTTCTTTTCGTTCGATATAGAATATAGATTTTAAGGGAACCTATTTCTCGGTAATACGTAAAGTAAATCAAAGATGCTCATTGGCTTCTGAACTTTGTGTTTTTTCGCGCCTTGTTTCTTGTCAAAGTCCTTTAAAAGAATGATTAACCACTTGTTTTGGTTACTTAATTTAAAAGCGAAAAATAGTTAACATCTTGTAATAAATATTTTAGTTTAATCAAACGGGTTTGAACGAACTTAATTGACCGGATTTAGGAGAAATGATATGACTTTCCATGAATTGTATTTATTATCGACTTATTTGAAAAAATGGTCCTACATGGACAATCGTATTTCTTTGAATTATGCCTTTTGCATGGATGAGATATACGAAAGAAACCATGTGGAAATGCGGCTGGGTTCTCCGGTTAACATGGTGAATGAGTTTTTGAATAATGTTTTCCATCGTGCCAAAGAAATCGTATTCGAAAATTTCGCCGGCACCGATGGAGAAGGTAAGGAGACGAACGCATCTAACATCATTTTGGTTAATGAGGCGGAAGTAAAACGGAAATTAACCCAGTTTTTAGGGAAAATTCTTAAAGAGTTCAATGCCAATCGTCGTCTGCAGGGAAGGCAGCGAATGATCAGCACGCGCAGTCTGGATTTTTATTATAACGATTTTGAATACGAGCCGTTGGACGAGCGCATTAAATTTTATGTGCATTTTAACCGCGGCTCCAACAAGGTGGAAGGCGAGTTATGGCCCAATGCGGTGGAAGATCTGACTTTGGCTCTGAGCTTTCGTCCTGATGACGTACGGGCCAACAAGCTGATGGCATTGGCATTAAATAAATTAGGACAGTACGAGCAAGCGTTGCAACATATTAAACTATATACCGAAGCGGAAAAAACGCCTGAAAATTTATCGGCATTGGCAGCGGCGTACATGCGCCTGGGCAAATTCGATAAAGCGGCTGAAGTGTACAAAATCTTGGAGCAAGAAAATCCCGATTCTTTACTGGTTCTGTTTGGCAAGGCGCAAATTGCCTACAAATTGGGAAAGGGGTATAAACAAATTCTGGATCGTATCTTTAAGCAAGACCCGGAATGGCTGCGCGAACGGATTATTACCGAATGGGATTTCAGTTTGCCGGGCTACGGAGACGATGAGGATTCCATGTGGAATGCCGCTACGGCTGCCCGCTATTTAGGATTTGAACGTCCGTTCGATCTGACCAAACGGGCGTTTAACGATGAGATTCCTTCTTATTTCGATTCTGAAAAAGGCACGATCCGTTTTGTGAAAGCCGAACTGGATAATTGGGTGGAGATGAATAATCGTTACGTTCTGTACCCGGAAACGTTCACCACGCATGAAGATCGGTTGACGGAAGCAGAGAAGAAAAAAGCGCTCAAAAAGCGCGGCCGAAAAAAGAAAACAGAGAATTCCAATACGGAAGTT
>JALWEA010000598.1 GCA_027039465.1 Calditrichia bacterium
GGTAATTGGCAGTGTTTTTGTGATTTTATTTTAAAATTAAATTCATTCTAAATTTGCTGTGAAGCAAAAATAATTTCAATACAAGTTGGAGAGGTGCGAGAGTGGTCGAATCGGCACGACTGGAAATCGTGTGTACCCCTGTGGTACCGTGGGTTCGAATCCCACCCTCTCCGCTTTTTTAATTTAGTTTTTCCCAACCTTATTTCGGAGAGGTGCCGGAGCGGTTGAACGGGGCGGTCTCGAAAACCGTTGTGCCCATTCGGGCACCCAGGGTTCGAATCCCTGCCTCTCCGCAAAATTTCTTCACCAAAACATTTTTCCTTTCCCTATAATTTCCCCATATTCCGTTTGCACCCAATAAAAATTTGTTCTAACTTGTGGAAAAACAAACTTACATAGGAGAATCCATCATGTTTCCCGCTTCCATTTATAAAGAACGCCGCGCGCAATTAAAAAAACAATTGGATCATGGTATTTTACTTTTTTTAGGCAATGAAGAATCCCCGATGAATTATCCATCAAATACCTATCCCTTTCGTCAGGACAGTACGTTTTTGTATTACTGGGGCATTGACCTGCCAGGATTTGCGGCCATTATTGATTTGGACGAAGATCGTGAAATTATTTTCGGTGATGACTTTGAAGTTGACGACATCGTTTGGATGGGGCCGCAACCGACGGTAAAGGAATTGGCGGAAAAAGTAGCGGTCAAAGAAACGCAATCCTCAAACGGTCTGGCCATTGTTCTGAATAAAAACCTGGCTGCCGGACGAAAAATCCACTTTCTGCCGCCTTATCGCGCCAATAACATTTTAAAGCTTCGACAATTGCTCGGGCTTTCGCCGGATCACGTTAAATTCTACGCCTCGGTGCCTTTTATTAAAGCGGTTATTGCCCAGCGTTCAAAAAAAGCGCCGGAAGAGATCGCCGAAATCGAAAAAGCGCTTGACATTACCTACGAAATTCACACCCAGGCCATGAAACTGGTCAGGCCCGGCATGTTCGAATACGAAGTGGCCGGTGAACTTCAGGGCATTGCTCTTAAACGAAACGGGCGGCTCTCCTTCCCGCTTATTTTTTCCGTTCACGGAGAAACTTTGCACAATGTTTCTCAACTGAACCGCATGGAGGAAGGACGCTTAGTGGTAAATGACTGCGGCGGTGAATCGGCCGAACGGTACGCAGGCGACATCACACGAACGTTTCCCGTGGCTAAAAAATTTACCGAGCGACAAAAAGCGATTTATGAGATTGTGTTAAACGCACAAATGACAGCCATCGAAAGCATTCGTCCCGGCATCCGCTACCGCGATATTCATTTGCAAGCCGCCCATGTGATCACGGACGGATTGAAAGATTTGGGGTTGATGAAAGGAAGCACGGTCGATGCCGTTACCCAGGGCGCACACGCTCTTTTCTTCCCGCACGGTTTGGGACACATGATGGGATTGGATGTGCACGACATGGAAGACTTGGGTGAAGATTACGTAGGTTACGATGAAACCATTCAACGCAGCGATCAATTCGGATTAGCCTATTTGCGATTGGCCAAAGCGTTGCAACCCGGTTACGTTCTAACGGTGGAGCCCGGTATCTATTTTATCCCCAAATTGATTGAGTTGTGGAAAAAAGAAGGACGTTTTTATGATTTCATCAATTACGGTAAGGTTGAAGAATATTTGGATTTTGGCGGTGTGCGCATTGAAGACGATGTGCTGGTAACCGAAGACGGACATCGCGTTTTGGGCAAACCGATTCCCAAACAGATTGATGAAGTTGAGGCGTTACGCAATTCCTAAGATTGAAAGTTGTAGGATTTATTTCAAGAATGCGGGGCATTAATTAAAATGCCCTGCATTTTTTTATGGTTGATTGGGAAATCGATAGTTTGTCTCTAACATTTTTAGTTGTTGTTTCGTTTTTTGACCCATCCCAAAAACCCTTCCTTGATGCATCAGGGAAAGGGAATTAAGCATTTTGCATCATGCATATTATTCCTAAGAAACCTTTGAAAAATGAATTTACGATGTTTAACTCACCCCCTCATTCCCCCTCTCTTCTTCGAAGCTGAGCTTTATACACACAAAGCACCGTGGGCTATGGGCCGTCTCGAGAAGAAGATGTGAAAATTACATACATCTCTGTGGCTGTATCAAGTCGCTGTAGCCCTCGCCAAAGTGTAACTGTTCC
>JALWEA010000599.1 GCA_027039465.1 Calditrichia bacterium
GTCAAATACCACCCGATACTCCCCCGCCTTTTGCTGTTGGTTCACCAATTCGGCAACCGTTTGACCTTGCGTATTGAACACCGTTAATCGAACCCATGGGTTACCGCTCTTAACGGCGTAACGAATGAACACTTGTGAATTAAAAGGATTGGGATAATTTTGACAAATTAAATCGGTAAATTTGTCGAATTGAATGCGGTCTTGTAATTAATCGTTGCTCAGGCGGAACTTGTTCTTTTGCACAAATTGTGCAAAAAATAGCATCCAATGGTTAATTTTATTAATTTAATTAGCTATTTGATTCCATCGGTCTCGAAAGAAGGAGGGCAAAAAAATGAACAAGAAGATTTCTCTGATCGAAGCCATTGCCATGGCCGTGGGGACCATGATCGGCGCCAGTATTTTTTCCATTTTCGGCGTGGGAGCAAAGATCGCCGGGCACAATTTACCGCTTGCTTTTGTACTTTCCGGAATCTTCGCCTTTTTGGTGGCCTATTCGTATGCCAAATTAGGTGCAAAAATCGTTTCCAATGCAGGGCCCATTGCCTTTATTTTAAAAGGCATTGGCGACAATGTGTTTACCGGCGCGCTGTCTATTTTAATGTGGCTGAGCTATGTGGTTTCCATTGCCCTGTTTGCCAAGGGTTTTAGCGGTTACTTTTTGCCCTTGTTTCACCTGCCGATTACCTCCTTTTCATTGGGAATGGTAGAAGTTTTGTTGATTTCATTTTTTACCGCTTTGAATTTTTTCGGCAGCAAAGCCGTAGGTAAAGTAGAATTTTACATTGTCTTGATTAAACTTTCCATTTTGGGCGTTTTTATTTTACTGGGTGCCATTACCATTCACGGCAGTTACATTGTTCCCTCTTTTGATCAAAAGGGCATCCACGGGATTTTAAATGCCGCTATTGTCTTCTTTCTTTCCTACATGGGATTCGGACTGGTAACCAATGCTTCGGAGAATATGGAAAATCCCAAAAGAAATGTACCGTTGGCCATTTACATCAGTATTGCGGTGGTGATGTTTGTATACGTTTCCGTGGCTTTGGTCGCCATTGGCAATTTGACCATTCCCCAATTAATTCAAGCGCAGGATAATGCGTTGGCCGTAGCCGCCAGACCGTTTTTGGGTAGCTTCGGGTTTGTCCTTATTTCCTTAGGTGCTTTGTTTTCCATTTCCTCGGCATTGAACGCCACCATTTACGGCGGCGCCAACATTTCTTACTCTTTAGCCAAAGACGGCGAATTACCGGAAATCTTTGAACGTAAGGTATGGTTCAAATCTACGGAAGGACTGTATATTACGGCGGCACTCGGTCTTTTTTTTGCGCTGTTTTTCAATATCAGTGAAATCGCCACCATTACCAGCGGTATATTTACCATGATTTACATCTTTGTGTTAATTGCGCATATCCGCTTAATCAATAAAAAATCCGTTGAAGGTAAAGTCCTTTTTGTGGGATTCAATGTCATCGTTTTGATGGCTGTTTTCTTTGCACTGTTGTTTTACCAGTGGCAGACCCAACGCAGTGCTTTTTGGGGATTGTTAGCCACCCTGTTTGGAGCGGTTCTCGTGGAATATATTTACAGGAATTTAGCCACTCGTAAATTTAAGCGAATTAAGGAATTCAAAGAAAAGCCGCAGAACAGTTAACAAGGGACAGTGCAATCCATTTGCGGGCGGTTGAGAATCTTAATGAAGCGTCTCGACCGCCCTTTCGATGCGCTAATAAAAAAATTATTTTTATGAAACCTTAAAGAACATTTTAACCAAGCCGTTACCTATGTAAATATAAAGAGGCATTTTTTATCGTAACAAAAGCATCTTTTTAACCTTCTTTTTTCCATCCACACGCAATTGGTAAAAATATAAACCACTTGGCAGATCGACAGCATTAAAACTGACTTCATGCTCTCCGGATGTTTGTTTCCTGTGAACAAGCGTTTTTACCTTTTGGCCCAAAACATTAAAAACACTCAAATTTACCTGAGCGCCGGATGCCAACCGATAGCGAATCACAGTTTTTGGGTTGAATGGATTAGGATAATTCTGCTCCAGTTCAAATTGAAAAGGTAAAGCATTTGCGGAATAATCGATGCCGGTCTCTGGCTCGGGATTGTATTTTAGGATGTAAACGCCGTCGTTGTAATCGGCCACGATAATCAGGCTGTCCTGCAGCGCC
>JALWEA010000600.1 GCA_027039465.1 Calditrichia bacterium
CGCATAAGGAAAAGCGATTTGTCGGATGAATTGTTCGACGGGCATTACCGGATAAACGGTCATGCCGTTGTAATTGCTGCCCGGCGGGAATAGGCCCATTTGTCCGGCCGGCGAACGGCTCATATCGAAATAAAGCATATCGGGCAGCCAACGCAACATTACCGTTCCGGAGCGGTCATTTTTCACGGCAAAATCCAGCTTGGCGGCAATGGATTGTCCGGCGCCACCCCGTGCCGTGGGATTCACGCGGTAAATACCCCCTGCGATGCGCCAGCCCTTGGGCACCAAAAGCGTGAAGGCATGCTCATTCGGTTCGCTTACTCGCAAAAAATGAACCACGGCCGTAATTTGGGCAAAGAGTAAATTAAGGAATACTACCAAAAAAACGATTATTTTCATCATTCCTCCCTGCAGATTCATTTCACGCAAAGACGCTAATACGTAAAGAAATAAAAAAATTTTAATAAATTTAAATTTCATTAATATGTTTACTATAAAAAACCCTAAAGGGCCAAAATACAGAGTTGCTGAAGATTTATCCCCAACATAAATATTGGGGCTAACATATTGCTTTTTATTTTGTTAGCCCCATCCTTCTGTTTACATCCCGATTTATCGGGGAGGATGGGGACTGAATAATTATTGTATCCCAAAAAGGGCTTTAGCCCCTTTTTAGAGTGGACACATTAATATACTTTGTTAATTAATTGAAAATCATTTCAAGTTAACTCCTAAATTTCTTTGCGTCTTTGCGCCTTCGCGTGAGTTAAACTCTGCGCCTTTGCGTGAATCTCTTCCTTTACCTTACTAAAAGCATTTTGCGCGTCAACTGCTTATCACCGGCTTGCAATCGGTAAAAATAGAGTCCGCTGCTGACCGGACGCCCGTTTTGCTTAGTGCCATCCCAAATCATTTTGTGCTGTCCCGCCTTCATTCTGCCATTCATTAATTCCCGCACTTTACGACCGCTAACGTTAAAAATTGACAAATTGATTTGTTCGGCACGAGAAAGACTGAAGGCGATGGTGGTCTTAGGATTAAAGGGATTGGGATAGTTCTGATACAAATTGAACGACAGCGGTGGCTGCGGTTTTGCTTTTGGCACATCCGTAAAAGCGCCGGAATATTTCAACAGCATTAAATCGTGGCTATATTTACTGCTGTAATCTTTCAAATGAGCCAAAATGTAAATGTTCCCCTGTTTATCGATGTAACCGTCGCGAACACATTCCTGATGCCCTTTTTCCGAATGATTTTCAACTTTCCAGATCAGCTCGCCATCTGGGCTGTACTTCCAGACAGCCGCCGACGTTTTAATTATTACGGAATCTGCGATACACGATTGTCCGATCACGTAAATATTGTCCAGAGAATCCAAAAACAAACGTTTGGGAATATCGCTATTACCTACCGGTGAGCTGTAATACCGACGCCACAACTCATTCCCCGCGCTGTCAAACTTGGCCAAAGCAAGCGAATATCTATAAGTTGCATCTTTAAGATAGCCGGTGATAATAATATTATTATGACTGTCAACGGCTACCGCCTCCGGTTTTTTATCAATGTACAGCCCATTTCCATTGAAGGCCGAATCGCCAAAAATTTTATATTTACTCCAGGAGAATACGCCATTGAAAGCATATTTAAGTAGAATAAAATGCCCTTGTAAGAAAAAATCGCTGCCGAAATTGTAATCCGCCCAAACCGGATCAACCCCTAAAACAATCACATTATCTGCGGAATCAACCGCTACATCCACTCCGATTTCATCTTCTCCGTGGAGCCCCCAGGTATGATGCCAATTATTGCCATCCACTAAAATATCATCTATTGTACCCCAATCCTGCGCATTCGCTTCTCCGGCTATAATTTTATTGCCCTTCGAATCCAACGTTATCGCTAAGCCCATCATAGAAAATTTTTTAACATCACTTGGATACAAATCCGTTAAATAACCGATGCTACAAGTATCGCCATTGGAACAATAGCCAACCGTACAGAGAAACGAGTTTAAATTATCCGGTTCTTGAGATCTTCCTGTAATATAGACATGACCTTTATCATCCATAACCATATCGCCAAAATCATCATACATATCAAATTTGTCCGAATAATAAAAAAAACGACTCCATTGCAAACGACCGTTTGGGCCATATTGCCCGGTTAATATATCCGTTCCACCA
>JALWEA010000601.1 GCA_027039465.1 Calditrichia bacterium
GTAATAATTGATAAAACCTTTCATATACAAAACGGACAGATAGTAATCCTTGTGGTTTTGGTAAAATTGGGTTTCCACTTCTTTGAACAAAGCGTCGGCTTTGGCATATTCCTGTTTTTTGAAATAAAGCTTACCCAATTCGTAAATGGCAAATTGCTGTTTGGGCGAGCTGCGATCAATTTTTAAAGAAGCCTCCAAATTTTCAATGGCTTTGTCAATTTGTCCCAAAGATATGTAGGCAAAGCCGATGATGCGGTACAAATCTTCTTTGGACGGATAATCGGGATCCAACTTTAAGGCGTTCTCCGCCGCTTCGATGCAACTCTGGTGCGATTTTAAATGGTAGAACGTCCAACTTAATTCGGCCCAAATCACCGCCTTTTCCCGATCGCTTTCGGCGGACTTGAGCGCCTCCAAATAGGCCTGGCGCGCTTCTTTGTAATTTTCATTGCGTAAGTATTTACGGGCTGTTTCCAGCGCTTTTTGTTTTTCCATGGCATTCCATCTGATTTTATTCATTGAAAATTTTAAAGATAAGTAGAATTGCGAAGTAATGGCAAATTTATTTTTCATGTTCCTGATTAAAAGCAGAAGCTTTGGTTTTGGAATTATTCGGCAGTTCTGATGGGTGGTGACCTACTACTGACATGTGTTGGGCTGTCATTCTGAGGCCGGGAACCATGGCTGCGCCATGGAATATTAAAGATACTGACACGAATTAATTGGGAATTAGGAACTGGGAACTTATACGGCGACCGTGTCTCGATACGATCCTGCTGGCGCGGTCTCTACTCGACAACCGATTGCCTTTGACCGCGTCCGGTTTCCGAGTGTCCCGAGAATCGGGACGTATCGAGGGACGGACGCCCCACCATAAGTTAATAGTAGTTCCGCTTCAGCGGCATGAAGAATCCCTAACATTATTTTGGGCCGTTGCTGCTTTAGATGAGATTGCTTCTCCCGACTTCGTCGGGATCGCAATGACAGCCCCTTACGATTAACGAATATACGAATAACGCTTTCCCCATAACCCTTAAACGCTTAACTCTTAACTATTTTTCCCATTCAACCGATTCCCAAATAATTTATGCCACTATTTTTGATCCGTAGCACCGGCAATCGCTTTCCACTCAAAGAAATGCGGCCGATGCTCGAAATGCTTCAACGCTTCCGCGGTTTGTGCCGATATGGGTTTGATTAAATTGTAAATATTATTGATTTTGTTCTGCGACAGATCCGGCTGGGAGACCACCTTAACCTTCACCTGCGTTTCGGCATAGCGATTGCGGTAAGGTTTGGCAAACAGAAAATCTGCCATAAAAGGGTTGGGATTCAAAAAATCTTCTACGTTGCGGTTTTTTGCTTTAAAGGCCTGACGAAACACATCATCCACGTAAGGGTAATGCGTGCAGTTATAGCTGACGAACAAAGGCGCCTTTTCGTCATTCAATTTTTTTAAGGCGGAATCCACGTATTGGTGCACCAAAGCTACGGTTCGTTCGCTGTGCGGCCCGCGCTCGATGCTTCCGGCCAAATGCGCACAAGCCTGCGGCACAATGCGTTCTGCGGCAATGCCGTCTGCCATGAGCATGGTTTTGTGCTTACCCTGATGAATGGTTGTTGGCGTCGCAAAGATAATGACTTTGGAATCGGGCAGAGGTTTCATCTTTTGTTCGATTAATTCCACACCGGTTTGCACAATGCCTTTTACCGGAAAGGCGGCTGTTTTGGAAAATGCGGTCAAATCGTACAATACCGACAACGTGTTGCAACCGATCAGCAAGATATCGGGTTTAAAGGCTTTATTCATGGCGTTCAAAGCGTTGTTGAAAATTTTGACCTTTTGCTCCGTGGTTTTCATGTCGTTATAACCGGTGCGCTCGTCCATTTGGGCGTTAAAAAAGATCACCTGCGCTTTTTTAAAAACTTTGAATTTTTTCAACCGTTCGGCCACATCCGCGGCAATGGACAGCCCGCCCAAACCGGAATCGGTAACCAAAACCGTAACGGAATCTTTCTTGAAAAATTCAGCCATTTTATTCCCCGTTGTTTTTTGCTTGCCACACGAAGTCATCAACGTAATCGTTAAAAAAACAAATGCTATTTTTACAAAACGAAATATCATTCAAATCCCCTTTCATTTTAAACCCTGCTACTATTGACATGGCTTCTTTTTAACC
>JALWEA010000602.1 GCA_027039465.1 Calditrichia bacterium
GACAGGCGCGTCAAAAACAAGGGTACTTAAAGTCATTGGCTGAGAACACTCCTTATGTCGTTGGTATGACGCGCGATCCGGTCATTGACCGCTGGAGTATTTATCTGTTTATTTTGACATTACTCGGACTTGGCGGACATGCCTTTGGAAGATGGTTAGCTGGAAGGAGAAGAAAAAAATGAAAAAAGACGTAAAAAAAGTATATTTATATCCCCTTTGGTTACGTATCTGGCACTGGACCAATGCAACCTTGTATTTGATTTTAATCATTACCGGTTTCAGCATGCATTTTTCCAGTGTGCAACATCCGTTTATTCCATTCAGAACCGCCAGGATCATTCACAATGTTTCCGGGGTTCTTTTGGTGTTCATGTACCTTGATTTTCTTATTAACAATCTTTTCTCATGGAATGGTAAATATTATGTTATTCGATTTAAAGGATTACTAAATCGCATCTATTTGCAAACCCGTTACTATCTCTTCGGGATATTTAAAGGCGAACCTCATCCTTTTGAATCCGATGAGAAAAGTAAATTTAACCCGTTGCAACAATTAACCTATGTAACGATTATGTTTGTCTTTATGCCCATATTATTGGTTTCCGGTTTAATGCTTTTATTCCCGGAATATGCACCGAAAACCATTTTCGGCGTCGGCGGATTATGGCCGGTTGCCATGACACATTACACGGTTGCATATTTTCTTACCTTATTTACCGTCGGTCATATTTATTTGGGTACCACGGGGCATACATTGACGAGTAATTACAAAACCATGATCACCGGTTATCATATTATCGTGCACGAAGAACCCACCACGGAGGATCGTAAAAATGAAAAATAAATTACTCAGCATTATAAAATATCTCACTCAAAAACGGATTTTAATCCCTGTGGGTATTATGATTTTGCTTTATATTTTAATCAGTCTTCTTTGGGAGCCGATCTTTGAAGCCTACACCGGTTTATCGAACGGGAAACTGACTTATGACAGTAGCAAGAAGTTAACCGATGCCGAGTTTGAAGCCGTCGCCCGCGAAATCATTCGTTCGGAACGGCTGAAAAAAGCGATGGAAATTACAAAAGATGTTAAGAACGATTTCACCCGCAAAATTCGCATTAACATGCTTATGAATACTCCTTCGTTTGCCAATGCAACGGAGTTCAAACACATTAATTATTTTCGCGATGCGGGTATTAGGCAGTACAAAGGACCGGAAACCTGTACCCGCTGCCACAAAACCATGACCGTCCACCTGCCTGATGGTACCAAGAAAACGGTAAGTACGTTGGACGATGTCATGAATTCCATTCATTTCCTTTTCCTGCGTAAAACCAAGGGCTTTACAACTTACGGTTTTAACGGCAAACAAGTTAATGGTAAAGGTACGCGACCCATTCCGGTTGGGAAAATCGACCGGGCCTGCGGTATACCTGGCAGTTTTTCCTGGACCGGTTGGGCGGCTTTAATCAAGACAAAACCTGCCCATGCACACGGCAAAACCGTTATTCGCAGTGAAGGCTGCGGTGGCTGCCATATCGGTGGCAATTATCAGCCGCCTACCGAGGCCATGTTGCCGGGCGGCAAAATCCCCAAAGAGGCTAAACACGGCATCGATTGCTTGATTTGCCATTCTCAAAAATACAATATGAATTATCGCTATGTCATTAAAGACAAAAACGGTCTGCTGCGCTGGAATCAGGATCGCACCATGCGTGCCGCCATGACCGTTACCAAACCGACGGCCTTCAATTGCTTAACCTGCCATCAACACGATTTGGGCGGCGATGTTTACAAATACAACGTCGCTTCCAAAGAATTGGGCTTCAAACACAAACGTATGCTGCATGTCGGTACCAAACGGGGTACGCCCTTTAGCCCGGCAGATGATGTGCACGCCCGCGCAGGGTTGGTATGTACCGATTGCCACGTACCGGAAGGGCATAAAATTCCGCGAGGAACCAAGGGTGTTGATTTGGTCTCGAACGACTTACCGAACAAACCCGTTGCCTGTGAAAACTGCCATACCTCAGCGCCACACACGGTTTCTCCCTATAGTGCTATTCTAAACGGCCACGTGGCCAAAATTGCCTGTGAAACCTGCCATATCACGCATCTGGAAAAAGAAAATGTTGTTTTAAGAGATTGGGTTCATCCGACATGGGATGAAGAAGAAGGCGCTTACATCCCGACGGATATTTATCGATCGGGTGAAACTAATAAAGGATTTATTTTCCTGTGGTTTAATGGCAAGGGTTCCTTTTTGGCCAATGCACTGGGAGATAATCCTTCCAATCCTGGCCACTATGATCCGTTTAATAATCAAATGGCCAAAATAACGGATCCGGAAATCATTGAAGCGGTTCGTAAAGCGGCTATTGAACTAAAGAAAAAATACAAAGATATTAATGTGGAAGAATATGTTCGTATGGCTACAGACCCGGTCTCGCAACTTTCTCCGGAAATGCAAAAAAAACGTAATGAAATGATCCGTCGCAACTTGGTTCCGATTATGCAATCCGGCGAAAGTAAGATTTACCCGTTCAAACTATTTAACGCCATGATGTACGAAGATATGAATAATCAAGGCCCGTTCGGCGCCATGATTCTGCCGTTTGATTACCCCACTTATTACGAAACAGGGGACACAAAGCTTTCCGTACTGACCGCTTTAAAGGTGCCGATTATGAAACGCATGTACGAATTTCCGTTTAAAGAATTCATGATGGATGAATACATGCATTACTTCGGTGTAAGCGAATGGAAAACTATTTATCCCATCAAAAACGGTAAATTGTACAATGTAGAGCCTCATTGGATGCGACAAATGGGAACGCTGATGATCAATCACGGCATTGTCAAACAGGGACGTACTTGTACGGAATGTCATAGTCCGCACGGCATTCTTGATTTTAAAGCTTTGGGCTATTCTCCGGAACGCGCCAAAGAGCTTGAGAACCTGCCGGAAGCTCAGAAAGCTCAAATAAATTAGATTAAAGTTTAAATCTCTTAATAACAAAAAAGCCCCGAAAGTTCGGGGCTTTTTTGCATTTTCAGGCCATTGGGTCGCCAAGCGACGCATCACTGATTATTAAAATATTGATATAAGTTAATAGGAAATTAGGAACTGGGAACTAACGCGGTCTCTACTCGACAGTTGATTGCCTTTGTCCGCAACCGATTCCCGAGTGATTCTGCCGGACTTGAAGGAGCGAAACAATTCCTGCCACAATCAAAGGATATAGCCTCCTACTCAATTTGTTCAAAAAGCAAAACGCCGATAAATCCGTATATTCCGGTAAGAAGAATCAGTACCAAATCGAACCAACGCCGAGTCACAAATTTCCGTTTAATTAAAAAAAGAATGGCCGCCAATATAAGTATTACATTAAGGTAAAGGGCCTTCCAACTGAACGACGAAAAATTGAAATTAATAAAATATGTTTTACCGCTTTGTAAATTTAGTTCAAACGGGAAAATAAAAGCGCTTAAAACGCCTGCAGTGGTTTCATATCTAGTCGGCCATTTTTCTTTGTATGTTTTCAACAATTTATAATCCCGATTCGTAAGATAAGTTGTTAAATGCCCTTCGGAACGAATGGTTATGTATCGATAGAAAAGATTTCCCATGAAAATAATATGATCCTGCTCACGGTTGTAATCACTCACAGGCAATTTTTGCAAACGTTCCGGGTTCAACATCACCATGTAAAGCTTGTTATCTTCCGTAATGGCAATACCACAGAACTCTCGTAGTTCTTTCTCCTTTACCGAAATCCAGTTGATTTTTACATTTTCCGGGATGGGCACATTTTTACAGTACGGCTTTCCATGAATTTTTTTCAAATGGAAAAGTTGCCAATCATGATCAACGATAAAGTAACCCGCATCATAAGGTTTACGTGTGGTCGGATTCCCGAATACTTTCCTTGCGGGAAAATGGAAACCTGCTTTTAATAACGTCTGTGTAAAAATTGTGGTTAGAGAATCGTTAATTTGATTTGTTTTGGCATTAATAAATTCCATTCGATCGGTAAAACGAAAATACTCATCCGGCAAGCCAAGCCGCAAACGCTGTGGTTTGGATTCGAATAAAGGATATAACAGAATTTGAGGCGGATTTACATCCTTGGGCGTAATGCGAATGGAGACATTATTACGATGAACTTCATTCAAAGAAATAGGGCGTCCTAAAAGAGAATCGGGCATTTCGTCTCTGGCGGCCAAAATTCGAAAATTCAACAAGGGCAATAAATGGTCGGCCTGTATCCTGTTATATTTATGGCCGTCTTCATCCGTAAAGTAATATTTCCCATGTCCAAAGTGGCCAATCATAAATTTTTGAATCACCGGGCTATAAAAAACCATAGGAGGAATAATTCGAGGCTCGAAGCTCACCCAATAAAGTTGGGGCAAATAAACGGCACCGACAAAAATGGTCAGTATTACAAGGAAGATGCGACTCAAACGTGTAATCATTTCAGCACTCCTTTCTTGAATCGGTAACCTGTGTACAGAATGCCTATGCTCCATAGCAATGCCAGAATAAAGAAATATCCGATAGAATAGCGGTAAATTTCGTAAGCGTAATGATATAGTAATGTTTCCGTAAACAGAACCGCAATTACGATAATTATAATGCGCTTTAACCAAATTCGCTCAACAAAAACAGCACTAGTTACCCAATAGACCACAAAACCGGCTAAGAACCAGGGAGCCATGCTTATCCAAACCGCTTTAACTACCTGAAACGGGAAAAAATAAGCTACCATGATCGAAAACAAAAGGTAAGTACCGGCAAACAGGATTAATAACATAAGTGTGCCATAACCGACCATGTACAATAGAATCGCATTTTCTTTCATGGGCAAATGCAACGTCAGTTTTAAACGATCGGCGCTGATCTCAGGCATAAATTGAGTGAATCCGATCACCAGCCCGATTAGTGCGGGCAAATAAACAAAATCCTGAAAAAACATCCCGCCCATTATAATCACCTGATACCAAAAGGTTTTGGCTTCCAAAATGCGCATGTAATACGATAAATTCAGACCGATCTTAATTAACACTAAAAACGTCAGCAGAGCCATTGTCCAATAGGCCCATTTTATTTTCAACCATTCTTTAAAAAATAGCGCTTTAACCATGGCATGCTCCTAATATTTTCCGGTCAACCCGATAAAAGCATCTTCCAAAGACATGGGAACCTGATGCAAATCGGTAAAAGGAATTTTTAACGCCTTCAGATGATTTTCCACTTCCTGCTGCGATTTAAAGGAATAGACGGTAAGTTTATCTTTTAAAAGTTCAAAATTGGTAATGATATCGTCTTTCTTTATCTTCAGATCTTTTCCTTCGGGAACTTTCATCACAAATTGTTTAAAATTGGTTTTAAAATCTTCAACGGTCGTCGAGAGCAAAACACTTCGGTAATCCAAAATGACGATATCTTCCACTAAATTTTCCAAATCCTGAATGATATGCGAAGTAATGAAAATCGTTTTATCATTGTTTTTGGCATACGCGCCAAGGTAATCTAAAAACAGGCGGCGATAGCCCGCATCCAATCCCATGGAATAATCATCAAGTACCATCAAATCGGGATCCTGCGCCAAAATAAGCCCCAAAGCAACCTGAGAACGCTGCCCGCAGGACATGGTAGCAATTTTTTGATCGGGGTCTACTTCCAATTTTTCCATCAGGTCATAGTATGCGGTCTTTTTCCATTTGGGATAAAAAGAAGAATAAAATCTTTCAATTTGTGAAATAGTCATAAAATTATATTGAATGTGGCCTTCCATTAAAAAGCCGATCCGAGCCTTGGTTTCCGGTTTAATATGTTGGGAATCTTCACCGAAGATGTAGCAGTGACCGGAGGTTGGTTGCAGATAACCGTTTAAGATATTAATCGTTGTCGTCTTACCGGTACCGTTTTTGCCCAAAAGTCCGAAAATACTTCCCTTGCGAATGACAAAGTTAAGATTCTCGTAAATGAGACGTTTGCCATAATAATGAGTTAGGTTTACGCATTCCACAACATTTTCCATGGCTACCTCTTTTATATTAAATCAAACAATACCTTTAAAACAAGGCAATGCTTCAGGTAAAATACGCTTAATCAATTGCGCTTTGCAATGTTTTAGGCTTAGTTGTCCGAATCGATAAATGCTTGTTTATCCTATCAATAGGATACGACAGAAAAAAATAAAAACGATAGGATTTCGAAGAAAAGAAATACATAAGCAAGCCATCAAAGAACACAAAAAAAATAAGTGCCGCCTTAAAGACGGCACTTAAAAAATTCAAATATTATTTCATCAATAACATTTTCCGAATCGCATGGAAACTGCCACTCTTCAATTCGTAGAAGTAAACACCGCTAGCCAAACGACTGCCATCCACTTTTACTTTATATTTTCCGGAGGTCAGATTTTTATCCAGCAACGTAGCCACTTTCTGTCCCGTAATCGTGTAAAGTGTCAATGTGGCTTTACCGGCTTTTTTCAGAGAGAATTCAATGGTGGTTGTCGGGTTAAACGGATTCGGATAATTCTGACGCAGGCTGTAATTTGTCACAATCTGTTTACCGGCAGGTTCAATGGCCACGATAATACCGTTGGCATTGGTTTCTCCGGGCGTCGGTTTGCTGAAGTAAACCCATTCGCTTCCGCCGTCTTCCTTACGGCCATAAGAAATATCCGTAGTTTGTTTTCCGAAAGTCAGAGAATCGATGAAATGCGGACTTCCCTGAAACATTTCAGCCAAACCAACTTGCTCGCCTTTACCGCTTAATTTAATACCCACATGCAAAACGCCTTCTTCGGGTTGTTTGTCCGCCCAAAGAACTAAAAATCCACCGGCAGGAATCGTAGTTTTTTCCGGAACCGAATCGGCGATTTGGTAAGCCGTAGGATCCGTTAAATCATCGGTAATATACATACCGCCGATATCCACGGGATGGTCATTGGCATTGTAGATTTCAATCCAATCGTCATATTCTCCGTATTCATCGGCATAAGCCGAATCGTTACTAGCCATGAATTCATTGATAAACAGACCGGTCGTTTCGGTAGGCGGCGTAAAGTCTTTCTTTAAAACAATACCGTCGGCACCGACAACCCACAACTTATTGTTGGCAAAACGTGCACGTTCAAGATTCAAAGAGGTCAAACTATCATCCTTCATCCAATTTAATCCGGCATCCGTGGAGTAATAGATTTTGCCATGTTCACCGACCGCATACACCAATGTATCGTTTACAAAAGCAACGCCTAAAAAATCATCGCCATCCGGCTCTTTGAATACTTGTTCCAAAGTATCCCAATTGGCTAATGTCGTATGGAAAATATAGCCCTTGGTTGCCACCACTACGCCGTTATCACCCTTGAATTCAATACCGCGTAAATTCATTGAACCGTAATCATGCTTCAGATAAAAAGAATCAAGAGCGGCTGTGGATACAAGTAATTTACCGCTGGAAGCACCTGCCAGCATCTGTTTGCTGCTTACAACCCACAAATCGTAAATACTGCTCGTTTCGCTGCAACCGACTTTTGTCCAGGTTTGGCCGCCGTCATCGGAACGTATAATGTAACCTTTGGAGCCTGCGGCAAAAACGGTGTTTTCGTCTAAGAAACGAATGGCATAAATGGATTTACTATCGGTAGCCATCGGATTATCCACCGCATCCCAAGTTACTCCGCCATCTGCAGTGCGATACAGAACCCCATGGTATCCACCGACCAAGCCGACATTGTTACTTCCAAAATCAGCCGCATAAAGTGTATTTGCACCGTTGGTGAAATGATTGTCCGGATAAGTCCAGTTCCATCCGCCATCATAGCTAATCGTCATATCACCTTTGTAGCAGGTTGCCACAATCTTATCATCCGAAGTAACGGCTAAACCTTTAAAATCCACATTGGGCCAATCCAAAAGCGGTTGATAAGTGGCACCGCCATCCATCGTTTTAAACCATTGGCCGTCAGCGGCAAAAACATAACCGGTTGTTGTATCGACAAAGGCTACAAATTGTACTGTATGGGCTGCCGGAATGGGAATTTCCTTATAGCCGCCATCCCAAAGCATGGTCACATACCCATCCGAGCCGCCGGTCACAATCCGGTCGCCAACAAATTGAATGGATTTCAAATATTTAAAATCAGTGGTATAATTCGGATTGATCTGTTGATAGGTCTTACCACCATCTTCCGAAAGAAAAACACAATAATGATAGGCAGCCAAAGCGATTGTAGAATCTCCTGCGGCAGCAACGTCATAAATACGTTTACTAATGGTACCGGCCGGGAATGTAACCTGTACCAAAGTCCAGGTGGTTCCGCCGTCATGGGTGTACCAGGTAGCCCCTTTATTAGCGCTGGTAGCCACAACCCCGACATTGGCGTTACAAAAAGCAATTCCACCGTCCAATTTTTGCGCCTTACCGGAAACTTCAAAAGAATAGTCGATTTGAGACCAGGTTGCTCCGCCATCCGTCGTTTTTAACACACCGGATTTCCCGGCGACATAAACGACATTTTCATCCACAACGGCAATATCGTAAAGATCGTAGGAATAATTGGCGTTGTCATCCACTTCAACCCAGGTTTGCCCGCCATCGGTGGTCTTAAAAATAACACCGTTTTTACCGCAGGCAAAGCCCACCTTATTATTCGCGAATCCCACATCCGTCCAACTGGGATCTCCTTCATTAGGAACCCTGACAATATCGCCGGATTGTCCACCGTCCGTGGTCAGCATTACGGCACCGTTTTCACCGACATAAAGTCCGGTATCCGCGTTAAAGAAAACGCCGGAGTTCGGGTAATACTCCATGCTTCCCTTTTTGACAACTTCCCAGTTTTGCCCGAATACCAAAGCGGACAAACCGAGAACCGTTAGAATGAGTATCATGCGCTTCATAAGCACCTCCTCTGTTAGTTAATGAATTTATCCCCGAAATTCATTTTCTTATTCAGATAATGCTCCCAAAAAACCCGTTGGCATTTTTTATATTTATTAACGTAAATACTGTTTTAATTGAATCGCAAAATCCGCAATAGTGCGCCCTTTATCGGATTGGCTACTCTTCCATTTTCCAACTTTCGTGTAAATCTGTAATAAATTATTATTGAATTTATATGAGGCACCCAAAGTACCGGCCAATCCATCGTAATTACCAAAATAATGCCAAATAGCCGGTTCGGAATATCGTCTCCAAATCATACCGGCTTCTACATTCAATTTGGGATTTATCCTGTAAATACCGCCAATATTCATACGACCGGATTTAATGGCAGCTTCCCGGTAAACATGAGCCAAATAATCTTTTTTATCAGGCAAATAATAGCGATAGTTTCCTTCCAAAGCAATAGTGAAAGAACGAAATCTTCTTGAAAAGCCAAGAGTCAAATCATGAATATGATGGAAGGAACGATAAATGGCAAACTTGCGCAAAGGTTCTTCCGCCCAATCCTGAATGTAGCGAAAGCGATAGCGTATCGACAAGATGTTTTGCTGTCTTTGGCCAAAATCCCAACGCCAGAAGGTATTGAAATAATAATGCATTCCCTGATAATAACCGTCATATTTACGCAGATGCACATTATCATACACTTCGTGCCAGCGATAATAATAACCTCCCAAAACAATTCCGCGTATGTTTTTAAAGTGTAACATAAGTTGCGGAATTATTTCCGCTCCGTTGTAAATTGCGGTACGATCATCTTTACTGGTTACCGAGGTGAACTCAAATTCTCCCCGATAGCGATACACGACCGGTTCGGTGCCATCGGGCTGTTGAACGATTTTGGTCAAATCCCGAAGATCGTACGGACGAAATGAAACACCCATAGTAACCGTTTGATTCAAACGGTAGGCCAAACTGAAATCCGCTTGAATATTCCGGCGTATAATCTCCGGCATGGAGTAATTTTTCTTTAAACCTCGGTAAATGGCATAATTTAAGCCCACACCCCACCATAGTTTCGGTAAAATACGATGACTAAACCCAACAACTACGGTAGGCCCGTTATAATCAAAATCACCCTGTGTGGAATCACACAAAACAAAAGGATCAAGCGCGTAGGGTTCCAATTCGATAGCTCGGTTAACGCCGGTACGCCGGTCGATGTTGTAGGTAATACTGCCGTAAAAAGTTTGCGTTTCGGAAACATGCTTTTGTCCGGCAAATGTTAACAAATTGGTGTGCAGACCATAGGCATCCCAATAGCGTCGCAGCTCGCCCCACGTGTTCATGGTACCGCCCGAAATCAACATCCAATTACGAGGATCGTTCATTTGCAGCCAGGCCGTATTGCCTGCCGCTTGATACAAATTAACCCGATTATTCCAATTGGGAATGGCAATTTCCATGTTACCGGCAGCGTCCGAGCGCAAATCACCGGCCAAAGAAAAAGTCAGACTTAAAATTACCAAAAGAATAATATTTTTTACTTTCAACAAATTCATGTAACCTTTTAGTTTAATTTTGCCATTACCAAATATCGCGTTCAAATTTAAATTTTACCTCAGCAACCCGATTATTCAATCCCTTTACCATTTCAATATTCATGGCTGTATCCCGGCGTAGGATGATCCGATACAATAAAATCAAGGCTGCTGTTGTTGGTATCAAATCCGGGACGTCTCCGTTCAACGGATTTTCCGCTGTACCTATTAATGCCTCCGCCCGCAAGTCCCGCATCCACGTGCATCGTGAGTAATTTTTGACTGTTGGGATTGATACTGTATTCCACACCATCCAAAACCGTTTTAAGCGGCACATGATAATATTGCATCCCGTATTCGTTAACTTCTCCTGGATAAAATTCCTTGCCATCCGCCAGGATCACGTCCCCGTGTTTCATGCTCATCGTAAAATCCAAAGAATTGTCGGGAATTACATTCGTAACATTAGGCGCCGGATTGTCGATTTCACTGTAATACGGATTGTAAAATTCCCAATCGGCATTTGACAAATCCAAAGCCGTATTGACAAATTGCGAATGATCAATCGCATCCTGAGCAATCACCACAAACTGATGCGGGAAAATGGGATAATCGCGTCCGGTTTTTGGCACTCCGGGAAATTGATAAATATAAAGCACCTGAACATAATCCACCGAATCCATATTGGGTTTATATTTTTCAATTCCCTTGCACACAATCAGGCCATCCAGATAGCGTGTGGAATCGCCGGAGTTGTACAATTCAACAAATTGGTCATAATAATAACGCGTAGAATTCTTTGGACCGCAATAATAGATTTCATTAATGACAATGTCCGAGGCTCTAACCAGCTCGGTTTTAACAGTATCAATTGTCTGCACATTCATGATATTTAAAAGTTGATTACCCTGAACGGTTACGGTATCCAAAGCGCCTGATTCGCTAACAACAACGGGCATTTCTTTTTTGACACTCACCGTATATTCGCCTAAGGCCAAATTCCCGAATTTAACAACACCATTACTATCGGCAACGGCGCTAACGGTTACGGGCTGATCCGGTGCCTGATAATAATACTTCGATTGTAATGTTACCCGTGCATCCGAAACCGGTGCATATCCTAAAGATTGATTGACCATCGACAGCCCGCTATGATCGGCAACTACAATTTTCAAGACATTCGAACCGTCTACCTGAGTCGGTTCTTTTCTAATACAACCGTTCATTTGTATTAAGGAAATTGTGCTTGTTAAAAAAGCCAAAACGAATACCAGCCTGTTATGTTTTGACATTAGTGCGAATTCATATTTTTAAATAAATTAAGGCTACCCGGCAAAACTCTATTTAACATTACCACTCCCGTTACCAAACTCAAATTTTCCAAAAACAGAAGCCCAGGTACCTTCGAATTTACATTTAATATTCATGGCTGTATCCCGGCGTAGGATGATCTAACACAATAAAATCAAGGCTGCTGTTATTAGTGTCAAATCCAGGCGTCCTTCGTTCCACGGATTTTCCGCTGTATTTACTAATACCCACCCCGGCAAAACCGGCATCCACGCGTACGGTCAGTTCCTTTTGACTGTTCGGGTTCGCGCTGTATTCCACTCCATCCAAAATCGTATTAATAGGTATATGATAATATTGGTAACCGTGGTCGGAAACTTCTCCGGGATAATAATCCGTGCCGTCCGCAAGAATAACATCATTATGTACCAAATTAATCATAAAATCAGTGGAATTATCAGGAATTACATTGGTCACATTCGGTGCCGGATTATCAACTTCACTATAATAAGGATTGTAGAATTCCCAATCGGCATTCGACAAATCCAAAGCCGTATCAACAAACTGCGAATGATCGATGGCATCCTGAGCAATTACTACAAATTGATGCGGGAAGATGGGATAATCACGTCCGGTTTTAGGTACTCCCGGAAATTGATAAATGTAAATCACCTGAACATAATCCACCGAATCCATATTGGGCTTATGTTTTTGCAACCCCCGACATATAATCAGTCCATCCAGATAACGGGTGGAATCGCTGTTATTGTACAATTCAACGAATTGATCATAAAAATAATGGGCCTTGTTTTCGGGGCCGCAATAATACAATTCGTTAATGACAATATCGGATGCCTTAGCCAATTCGGTTTTCACGGTATCGATGGTTTCCACATCCAAAATATTCAAGATCTGGCTGCCTCGTACCGTTACGGTATCCATATCTCCCGTGTCTTTTACCAGCACAGGGATTTTTTTCTCAACGCTAATCGTGTAATCACCCAAGGGAATATTCTTGAATTCGGCAATGCCGTTACTATCGGCCACCGTAGTGAAAGTTGCGGGTTGGTTTGGTGCCTGATAGTAATATTTTGATTTAAGAATCGCTTTGGCGCCAGGCACCGGTGCATAGTGCAAGGAATCGTTTGTTTCCAGTAGGCCGCTATGGTCTTTGATTACGATTTTTAAAACGTTTCGCCCGTCAACTTGCGTCGGCTCCTGCTTAACACAGGCATTCATTTGCAACAGAGAAATTATCCCGATTGTAAGAGCGACCAACGAAAAAATTCTAAAACGAAACATAATTCTGCTTTATCATTTTTTGAACAAATGATCCAATTTGCTACTAAAAGCTATGCCCCAGAACATTTCCGGATTTCGCGAGGCATACGTGCCATAGCGCGTGCGATAATAAGCCGGATCATTAAAAATATTATCCACGAAAATTGAAATTTCAGCCCCTTTGAATAAGGATTTACTAACCACAATGCTGAACAACCATTTATCATTGGGCCGACTGCGATCGACCGTGGTTGAAAGCGCGTCAAACGAGCGGTCGAGCATCATCCTGGAAGACGTTTCCGCATCAATGGGAATATTTTGACCGTCTTTGTAATAACCCAGGGCGTGATTGTAAGGATGCGATACGAACAAATTCCGATCCCACAAAACCTGTTGCGCTTTAAACGTCAGCCAAATTCCCAGGGAGCGCGCGATGTAATCGATATTGTAATTGATCACGGTTTTTTGACGCCAACTTGAAAAAGGACGATAGTAAGGAATAATTTGCATGTCTTCGGGTACGACCCAGCCGGTGGAAAGCGTATCACCTGCAGTGTAACGATGCACGGCACTTGCGTACAAAATAGCATTTTTATTAGCACCGGTTCGGCTGAAGGTATAGGCTCCGTTAATCCAAAAACGCATATTTAATCCGGGAATGCGATGGGTTCGTAACGTAAATTCGAATCCGCTGTTTTTGACCCAACCGATATTTTGCGACTTTCGATAGCCCGAATAGCCCAAAACCACTTTTTCAACGGGAATTTTTCCCTCGGCAGAAGGCCAATTGGGCCACTCATAACGATAATAAATTAAAGGCACCGCGCGGGTGCTCGGGACGTTATCGGTTTGCTGATAAAATCCGACTAAACTTACGGCAACTTTACCGATTTTCTGATCAAAGCCTATTTCATACTTGGTGCTTTGGTAACCCTTTAAATTTTTATTGGTACGATCGTAAACATAAGTGGAAATCAGGGGAATGACATACGATGTATCGCGTCCGTCCGGCAACGTTTCGTGTTTTATGGTATAGTCATTAACGTCCAAATAATATTTTTCCGGATAGATCATGGACAAACCGGGCGTTTTGGAAGCCTTGCTAAAGGTCATGCGCAATTGTGTTTTGGGATGCAATTTTAATTTAAGTCCGATTCTCGGGTTAAAAAATGTTCCCTGTCCGGCTTTAAACACGTCCTTGCCCGAAATCAAATTAGCCGCATCAAACCCGGTCGGATTGTAACTATCAATGCGAAAGCCCAAATCCAGGGTTATGGGAACTAAAATTTTGCCCGTGATACGGTCTTCGGCAAAAACGGCCAATTGAGAAATTCCGGGAATATCGCTAAAAGAACGGGGACGCACATGACCTGCGCCGTTGGGAGGCCGCAAAATATCAAATTGCTTGCCCGGGCCGTTATTCCATTCGCTCTGATATTCGCTACCCACCAAAATACGATGCAAATATTTCCCGGTAAAAAATCTTCGATTGGCTTTGATCTTTAATCCGTAAGCCCATTCGTCGCCAATGGTGCGCACATCGGAAAAATAAACAGGGTCTGCGAAAATGCCGACCATTGTGCCCGGGGTGGTTCGCGTGGTGGCGTAACTCAAATCCCGCGTTTCCAACTTTTGTAGCCAACTGTTCCGGTGCTTGTAATCCAAATAGTTGCGCACATAAATATGGGTAACACGATTCCAATTAAAATTAAAACGCTGAGAATAAGTAATGTGGTAGTCTCGATTGTAGGCTTTGGTTTTGTACGGATCGGAAGCATCGTTGTCTTCTTCCAATTTGCGGGCATAGCGTAATTCCTGCGTCAAAAACAATCGCTTATTTAAAAATTGATTGGTGGCTTTGAGATTGCCGGCAAAACGATGGAATTCGTCGCCTTTGATGCGAATATCTCTTTCGCTGTAACCGTAATTAAAGTTGTAAACAAAATCGGTTTTCCAGTGGTGAAAACTACCCATCAAATTGGCTTCTTTGGTATCGGGATTGTTTTTGATCTTAAACCGGGTAGGGACATTACGCGTGCGCGTATGGGCAATAATTACGCCGGAGGTATTGTCTCCGTATTCCACGGAAGTGGCGCCTGACTGAACTTCCACGCTTTGTAAATTATCGGCTACGATCTCACGTAAATCGTATTCGGTACCGGCAGATGACTGGACTTTGGTACCGTAGTTAACCCCGGCGCCGGTTTGCAAATCGGCATTGTTGGAAAGAGGTACGTCATCCAGAATAATCTTGGTTCCGAAAGCAGATCCCTGATCACCCAAGTTGCGTAAATTGATATTTTGCTTACGGCCCAATCCCAAATTTTGAGATTTTTCATTACCCGGAATCATGTCTAACACATCCGCCAAACTGGTGGCTTGCATGTGTTCGATTTGTCCGCTGGTAATACGATGAATTGTTTCCGGTTCTTCGGGCAACAAGTCCCTATTGGCCGTGACCTGAATACCTCCGATTTCCAGGAATAAAAACTCTTTCTCATTACCGGGATACATTTCGACATGCAGTTTGGTAATTTTATTCGGAGAGACTTTTACTTCGGGAATGACCAGCGAGTAAAAACCCTTCTTGGTAAAGGTCAAATAGTATTTACCCGGAGTGATATTATTTAGGAGAAAGGTGCCTTCATCATCGGTAACGGCCGATCGCTTTTTACCTTCAATGCGTACAATAACGCCTGACAGCTTTTGTTCGGTATCGGTTTTAACAACCGTACCCATTATTTTACCCGTACGCGTTTGGGCGTGTACCAGAGTCGTAAAAATGAAAATTGTCAGAACAATTAAAGTATTAATTTTCATTTCATCTTCTTGTATGAATATTAAAATATGTTTAAAAATATTAAAATATTTTTAAATTAGCAAACCAACGGACAAAGTTTTTAAGGCAAATGAACAAATTAAAAAGAAAAAGTTAAAATCCAATTCCAAAAATAAATTATTTCCCGATAAAAAAATTTTTGTTCATTTTTTGTATTGAATTTCTAAATACTTTTTTTAGATTTGAGCTGATCCCATACCATTAGTTTAACATTTTATTTTTTAATTTACTGCTCATTTTGTCAAATTCACCTTAGTAAAATCATTTTTCGATACGCCGTTTTCTTTGAACTTGAAACCCGACAGAAATAAACTCCGCTGGCAACCGGTCGTCCCAAATCGTCTTTACCGTTCCAACGTATTTTGTGCAATGTGTTTCCGGCGAGAATTTTATTGTTCAACAAATGGCGTACCACTTGCCCCAATGAATTGTAAATAATAAGTGAAACCGGCCCTGTTTTACCCAAAGTAAAGGCAATGGTGGTCTGCGGATTAAAGGGATTGGGATAATTACCCAAAAGTCGGAAACCATAAACCGGATTACTTCCCGATGCAACAACCGTTGGTTTCCCCTTTCCGATAAAAACATCGTCAATGGCCCAACCCCAGCCGTGGGTTGCTTCATCCGCATGCAAGCGAAAGCGCAGATAGATTTTGGTACCCACAGGGAATATTTTAGAAAGAGTCGTATCATGAGTCATAAAAGAATTCGGATCCGGTTCGCGCTTTTCTTTAAATGCGGACAGCCATTCGTCATTCAGGCGACAATCATACGGAGTAATAAGAATTTGCCAATGTTCGCCGTCATCACTTCCTTCCACGGTTACGTAATCCCACATTTGCGGGTAAGGATAATAATAGCCGTCATCACCCGGTTCCACTACGGCAATGTCACGATAATTTAAGTACATGCTGTCGGCAATAGCAAGCGGTCCTTTTAAGCGTGCAATATATTCCATACCGTCATGGTACGGATGATCCGTATCCAATGTCGGCGAGGCAAAGCCGGAATCGGTTGCGACGGTAAAGTCACCTTCAAACGGCGAAGTTCCGTCATTAAAATCCGCAAACACACTATCTCTTTGCGCATAGACCTGCAATGTCTTGGTTTCGGAAACATAAGCTTTGCCGTCTTTAAATCCGTCCACATGAATGTGCAATTCGGATGGTCGGTTTACCTTACAAACATAGTTTGTATCATGTAAAGCCGGTAAACCATAAAAGGTTGCCAAAGCTTGTTTGTCATTAAAAATTTTTAGCGAATCATACGCACCTTGCGTAAAAAAGCTGATTTTCAATGAATCGGTATTCGGATTTGGTAACGGTAAATCCGCCAAAATGGGCTCCTTAATCGGCAGATTGTAGGTAATCAGGGTATCATTATCGACCGTCCAAACGCCCCGTCCGTGTGTTGCGGCAACGATTTGTTTACCCACAATTTTTAAACGGCGTACGGAAACTGCCGGTAAATTTTGATCGGAATACTTCCAACTTTGGCCGTTATTGTGCGAAATAAAAACGCCCAAATCCGTGCCGATCCAAATCTGGTTGGAATCGTAAGGCATGTAAACCGCACAATGTACCGGAATCTCCGGTAAGTTATTGGTAATGTCTTGCCAGCTTTGTCCGAAATCGGTGGTGCGAAATATTTTGCCGTAGCCGTAAATGCCAAACATAGCCACAGCCGTCGCGCTATCGAATGGCGAGGTGGCAATTCCTGTAAGATATGCGTTTAAGTTCGGATCCGGATTAACGGCATGTTGAAAATGCCGCCCGCCATCCAAGGAGACATTAATGTGCTTCGAAGATGATGCCACCCAAACAACGTTGGAATCTTTTTCCGAAATTGCGATTCGAATCCAGCGATAGCCCCCCAAATCCACATCAAAAGGTTGCCAATGCTGACCGCTATCCCAGGTAATGTAAATTTTATTAGTATCGGAGGCCGTAATCAATTTCTTTGAATTGTGAGGATCCATGGCCAAAGGCGTATGGAAGATACTGCTTTTAGGAACACCACTGAGAGCGCCGAAATAATCGCCTCCGGAAATCGATTTGTAGATGCGTGAGTCATACAAAGTGCCAAAAACCACATCGGGATTGTCTTTATCCCAGGCACAATCGAAACCGTCTCCGCTTATTTTATTTTCCCATTGAGATGTTTTGCTTGGATTCACCGGGGAAAACAATGTGCCGTTATCCTGTGCGCCCCCGATGTATTGATCTGCGGTCGGGTTACGATCGGCATCGTAAAATTGGGTTACGTTATAGCCCGTATTGCGATCTTGCCAGGTATTGCCGCCGTCCGGTGAATAGAAAACGCCGCCATCGTTTGTCGCCACCAACTCAAAGGTACTATCGGCGTGCGGGATAGCGGTAAAGCAATGTTGATCGGCGTGCACATAAGGATGGGCATTGGAACTGTACCAGGAAGTCAATCTGTAATAAACAGCCGTGTCATTTCGGGTATCCACTTTGTAAATATCAATGCCGCCGACAAAGACAATTTCCGGATTAAAAGGATGCACTAATATTGTGTTGTCATACCAGCCTTGCGAATTAAGCCAATTGACCGAATCGCCCAAATCAATCCATCGGTTACCGCCGTCTCTCGATTTAAAAAGCCCCAAAACGCCATAAGTGGTATCGGCAACGGCTGCGTAAACAAAATTGGTATCGCTTGGGGAAAAGGCTATTTCAATGCGGGTTGGCTTGATGATCTCTTCGCTTACCGATTGCCAGGAATCCCCCATATCGGTTGAACGATAAATACCCGATTTCCAGGGAGCAATTAACAGAGCATTAAAATTTTTCGGATTGCAAACAATTTGTTGAATATTTTTGCCGTTATCAAACACTTTTTCCCAATTTTGTCCGCTGTCCAACGAACGGAACACACCGCTTTTGGTAGCGACCAAAAGCGTATCCGGATGCGCAGGATGAACCACAATGCGATTGATGTAGCGGAAATCATAATTGTCTGCCGTAGAAGCTAATTGGATCCATGACTGCCCCCCGTCGGTAGTTTTAAAAATTCCGTCTCCGACAATTGCATCGTAATTGTAAAATCCTTCCCCGGTGCCGGCGTAAAGGATATTCGGTTGGGAATCACAAATAGCCAAAGCACAAACGGATAAAGCAGGTAAATTATCGGTTTGACACATCCAGCTTTGTCCGCCATCCTGAGTGTACCAGACGCCTCCGCCAACGGACCCCACCCACCAGGTGTGCGGTTCGTACGGATGGATTACAACGGCTCGCGTCCGTCCCCCGATACCGGAAGGCCCCCGTTCTACCCAGGTTAATTGATTGTTAAGCTTAAACAGATGGTAGATTTGACGTATCTGCCGAAAAGCCTTAAAGCGCCAATTGAGCGGATATGAAAAAGAACCTCCGATGGGAGAACGCAAATAAAATTCTTCCAAGGCCGCTTGATCGGGTTGATCCGGACGTGCGGGGCTCTCCTCTTCTGTGGTTTGTTCTTCGGTTAATCCGGAGTTGTAAATTGGTTTTGATTGTTTTGTTGACAATAATAACAAGAGTGAAAAAGCAAAAAAGACAACAAACAGGTAAATAAATATTTTTTTCATAAAACAAACCTTGTCAAATGATAATACACTTAAAATTTATTGAATATATTGCATGAAAATAAAATGTTTCAAAATTAAAAGCAATGATCGGACAAAATTTTTATTTTGGGGAAACATGAGAAAGGTAGGGTAAAAAAAATGCAGAAAAAGCCACCTTGCTTAGGGGTGATAATTTTTCTGCATTGAGGTTTTCAAATTCAGCATCTGACTGATTGCTATCAGTCAGATGACCATCGGTTTTGGGACTGATAGCAATCAGTCCCAAAAATCAAACTAAACGGTCTTAATGCGTTCTTTCAATTCATTGTTAAGTTGCTCCGCAATCGCCAGCGCTTCCATGGCGCCGTCCAAATTATGCTCTTTGCCCATCATTTCCAATTTCAAAAAAATATCCATGGCTTTATCTGCCCCTAAATTAGCCGCAGCGCCTTTCATTCCATGGGCCATCGAACGAACTTCATCATAATTCTTTTCTTCAATCGCCTTCTTTAAATCCGGCAGGGTTTGATCGATTTGTTGCACCAGCTCCTCCAACAACTCGATTAAAAACTCCTTGTCCCCTCCCAGACGCTCCAAGGCCGTTTCAAGATCAAGTAATTGTTTTTCCATTTCCTTCCTTTCTTCCGCTATTAAATTCATTTCCATTGTATTTTCGGATAAAAATGGAAATATTTAATAAAAAAAGGCAAATGATTTCAAATCATTTGCCTTTTTAGTAAATAGGTAAAAAATCCGTTTTATTCAGGTGGATTTATTTCGTAGGTATGGGTAATATTTGTGGATTTCTTCAACATCGCGGTTACCCCGCAATATATTTCCTGCGACAGATTAATCGCTTTTTCCAAATTCTCTTTCTTTACGTCACCCCAAATTTTATAAGTTAATCGGATATTCGTATAAACTTTCGGATGTTGATCGGTTTGGTCGGCATCCACATGAACTTCAAAGCGATGAAATTTTTGGCGCATCTTGGTTAAAATAGATGCCACATCGCTGCCCGTGCAACCGGCTAATGAAATCAGCAATAACTCCTTGGGACGAATCGCTCCGTTCTCTCCCCCGAACTGAGGCGGGCCGTCAATGGGTACCCAATGACCCGAATCGGTAATACAATTAAAAGTTACTCCCTTAATGTGGACGACTTTTCCACTAACTTTAGTTGGCATTACTTCCCTTTCTACATTTAATGATCGTTTGATTCCTTAAAACGATATTTCGATTGTTATTATTCTTTTAAGAACGATTTAAATTTTTTTGATGAAAATAAGCATAAAAAGAGACAGCTATTTTTTAATAGACCTTCGCCTTTTCTTCGCCGCGCAACACACGCAAAGCGCCCAGAGCTAATGCTTTCATTTCTTCTTCTCCTGGAAAAACAAAAACCGGGGCTAAATGGGAGACGCGTTTTTTAATCAACCCAACAAATCGTTCGCTTTTGGCCACGCCTCCGGTTAAGGCAATGGCATCCACTTCGCCGAACAGGACGGTACTCATTGCACCGATTTCTTTGGCAACCTGATAGGCCATGGCTTCGTAAATTAATTTTGCTTCGGTATCGTTTTTCTTTTCAATACGATCTTCAACCACGCGCAGGTCATGCGTACCGAGATAAGCCACCATTCCGCCATGCCCTTTAATCAATTGCTTCATTTCAGGATAGGTGTACGTGCCGGAAAAAGCCACTTTGATTAAATCACCGATGGGCACTCCGCCGCTGCGTTCCGGACTGAACGGGCCGTCGCCGTCCAAACCGTTGTTTACGTCAATAACCCGCCCTTTGGCATGCGCGCCAACCGTAATACCTCCGCCCATGTGGGCCACAATTAAATTGCATTCCCGGTATCTCTTTCCCAGCTTTTTAGCCGTTTCCCGCGCTACGGCTTTTTGATTGAGCGCATGGAAAATGCTCTTGCGTTTAATCAGAGGCATGCCCGAAATGCGCGCAATATCCTGCATTTCATCCACAACCACCGGATCCACAATAAAGGCCGGACATCCC
>JALWEA010000603.1 GCA_027039465.1 Calditrichia bacterium
TTGGGTTCGGCCAAAGTTTTGAGTAATAAATTCAAGTTTAAAAAGATGGCTTCGGGCCGACATTTCATCGATGACCTGGCGCGCTTTTTGGATGACGGACATTTTATCGTCGGTGTGTGCAACGGTTTTCAGGCTTTGGTCAAAATGGGACTCTTGCCCAATCTTTCGGGAAATTTTGAGCAGGAGGTTACGCTGACCCACAACGATTCCGGTAAATTCGAAGATCGCTGGGTGACATGCGGTGTGAATGATCAGAGCAAAACGCTGTTCTTGCAAGGAATTGCGCAAATCGATTTGCCGGTACGGCACGGTGAAGGCAAGCTGGTTATTCGGGACGAAACGGTTCTTCAGGGGATTTTGGAGAATCATTTGAATTGCTTGAGTTATTTGGGGCCGGATGGGGAACCGACCGCTGAGTACCCTTACAATCCCAATGGCTCGGAGTTGAATTGTGCGGGATTGACGGACAAAACGGGGCAGGTGTTCGGTTTAATGCCGCATCCGGAGGCGTACCTGTCCTTGTACAATCATCCCGATTGGCCGCAGCGAAAACGGAGAGGCACCGAGAGTGAAGACGGTGAAGGTTTGCAGGTTTTTCGTAATATCGTGAAGCATATTCAGGGGAAGTTTTAGAAGAAGGCCACCGAAAAACACCGAAGGACACCGAATTTTTAAAACAGAGAAAGGGGAGAGAGCGGAGAAATTTTTAGAGAATGAATTTTTGATTGGGATTAATCGATAAATAAATGCCATGATTTCAGGGCTTTCTCAATTTTTGAATATTCGGTGTTGGTTTTTATTAATTACAAATAAACGCTAATTCCATGTTTAGCAACAGATTGCGTCCCCTTCTCTTCGGAGAAGAGAGGGGGAATGAGGGGGTGAGTTAAACATAGCAACAAATTTTCAATTAAATACTCATTTGTGGGCAGTGTTGTAGAAGAGGCTCCGAAAAACACCGAAGGGCACCGAATTTTTAAAACAGAGAAAGGGGAGGGAACGGAGAAATTTTTAGAGAATGAATTTTTGATTGGGATTAATCGATAAATAAATGCCATGATTTCAGGGTTTTCTCAATTTTTGAATATTCGGTGCTGGTTTCTATTCGTTACTAATCATAGCTAACTCCGTGATTAACAGCAGATTGCGTTCCCTTCTCTTCGAAGAAGAGAGGGGGAATGAGAGGGTGAGTTAAACACAACAACAAATTCTCAATTAAATACTCATTTGTGGGCAGTGTTGTAGAAGATTTCTCCGAAAAACACCGAAGGGCACCGAATCTTTAAAAACAGAGAAAGCGGAGAGAGCGGAGAAAAATTTAGATAAAAATTTTTAGATTGGTTTGAATGGACAAAGGAATGTATTCAGAAGGTGAATTTTCCCATTTAACTATTCAACAATTCAACCATTCAACGATTAAACGATTAAACCATTCAACCAATCAACCATTCATCCATTCAACTAAAAGGAAAAAGCAATGGCACAGGCAAGCGATCGCATTCAAATAAAACGCGCATTGATTAGTGTTTCGGACAAAAGCGGTATTGAATCTTTAGCCAAAGTTCTGCACCGGGCCGGAGTGCAAATCATTTCCACCGGCGGCACGCGAAAGGTTTTGGAGCAGGCCGGTATTCCGGTGATTGAAATTTCCGAAGTAACGCACAATCCCGAAGCGTTCGGCGGGCGGATGAAAACCATATCTTTTCAAATCGAATCGGCTTTGTTGTTCGATCGGGAAAAGGATGCGCAGGAAGCGGCGAAATTGGGCATTGAACCCATCGACATGGTGGTCTGCAATTTGTATCCGTTTGAGCGGGTAAAAAACAAAGGCGTTGATTTTGACACGTTGATTGAGAACATCGATATTGGCGGGCCGACCATGGTGCGCGCTGCGGCTAAGAATTTCAAATACGTGGCCGTGGTGACCGATCCGCAGGATTATCCCGAAATCGTGCGGGAATTGCAAGAGAATGACGGCGCGCTGAGCTACGAAACGCGTTTCAAATTAATGCGCAAAGCCTTTAATCTGACGGCCGATTACGACGCCATGATCGCCACAACCATGGATGAAACGGCCGGTGAACTTTCCGTGCGACTGGCCTTTGATCAGGCCAAAATTTTACGCTACGGCGAAAATTCTCATCAGCAGGCTTTCTTCTTGCGGCAACGCAAAACGCCGCTTTCCTTGTACGATTTGCAGGCTTTGCACGGCAAAGAGCTTTCCTACAACAATATCGTCGATTTGTACAGCGCCCTTGATGCGGTGCGCGATTTCAAACAGACCGCCTGCGCCATCATCAAACATAACAATCCCTGCGGGTTGGCTGTAGGGCAAGATCAACGTACGGTTTTTGAAAAAGCCTGGGCAGGCGATCCGGTTTCGGCTTTCGGGTCGGTGATTGCTTTTAATACCAAAGTGGGGCGGCACACGGTGGAATTTTTACATTTGGATGCGGAGGACAAGAGTCAACGCAAATTTGTAGAGATTGTTGCCGCGCCCGACTTCGAGCAGGATGCGCTGGATTATTTGTTCCTGCACAAAAATTTACGCGTGGTTCGTTTTGATCCCAACCATTTGCAGTCGTCCATGGAATATCGGGTGCTGGCAGGCGCCATGTTAGCGCAAACACCGGATCGCAAGTTATTGGAAAAGACGGAAATAGTCACCGAGAGAAAAATGGAATTGGAGCCGGAATTGTTGGAATTCGGTTTGATTGCCGTGCGCCAGTTGAAATCCAATGCCATTGCCGTGGTGCGCAAAAACGGCGATGATTTGCAACTGCTGGGCATGGGCTGCGGTCAGCCCAACCGGGTAAATTCCACCCATTTGGCTTTGGAGCGCAGCGTGCAGAATTTACGCAATGAATTCAACGGCGACGAGCAAGCGTTGCAAGATTACATTAAACGGGAATTGGCTAAAGCGGTTTTGATTTCCGACGCTTTCTTTCCCTTTCCCGACAATGTGGAAATTGCCGCTAATTACGGTATTAAAACCATTGTCCAACCCGGCGGCTCGATTCGTGATAAATCGGTGATTAAACGCTGTGACGAATTGGGCGTAGCGATGATTTTTATCGGGCTGAGGCATTTTAAGCATTGACGGGGAAAGGTTGAATGGGTGAATAGTTAAATGGTTAAATAGGGGCTGAGGCGTTATCCGTTATGCGTTATTCGTGTATTCGTTAAGCGTTATGCGGGAACTCGGAACTAATTTTCAATTCCCGTTTCCAAGTCGCAGGCGGAATCGTATTAAGGGACGGACAAACCACCTATTGCACAAATCATAGTTTCCGATTAACGAATAACGCATACACGAATAACGTTTCCATTCAACCAATCAACCATTCAACAATTCAACTAATCAACCAATCATCCGATTGAAAACAACTTTCGGGAGGAGAAGATGACCATTCTGGCCAATTTGGTAACGCCGCAGTTGGAAAAAATACATTCCGGCAAAGTGCGGGAAAGTTTTCGCATCGATCCGCTGCATCGCTTGATTGTGGCTACGGATCGCATTTCCAGCTTTGACAACGTACTCAAAACACCGGTGCCGGGCAAAGGCGCCGTGCTGAATTCCCTGGCGGCTTTTTGGTTCGGTAAAACCAAACACATTATTGACAATCATTTTGTCAAATTAATCGATCCCAACATTTCCCTCGTGCGCGAAGCCCAACCCATTAAAGTGGAAATGATTGTGCGCGGCTACCTGACCGGTTCGGCCTGGCGCGGTTACGCCAAGGGGAAACGAGTGTTTTCCGGCGTGACCGTTCCCGACGGCATGAGCAAAAATCAGCCTTTCCCGGAACCGATCGTCACACCGACCACCAAAGAAGAGAGCGATCGGGAAATCAGTCCGAAAGAATTGGTGGAAGAAGGATGGGTGCAGGCCGACATTTACGAGCAAATGGAAGCGGTCAGTTTGAAGCTATTCGCTTTCGGATCGCAATTTTTAAAAGAGCGCGGAATCATTCTGGTCGATACCAAATTTGAATTCGGTTTAATCGACGGGAAGCCGGTGCTGATCGATGAAATTTTTACGCCGGATTCATCGCGTTTTTGGGCGGCGGAAGATTATGAAAAAGATGCACAGAACGTTGAACAGATGGACAAGGAATTTGTGCGCGCCTATCTGATGGCGCATAAAAAAGACGGTCAATATCCGGATACTCTACCGCCGGAAATCGTCAAAGAAACCACCCATCGTTACCGCAAAATTTACGAGCTTATTACCGGTGAAACCCTGCCTCCGCCCGAAGAAGATGTTCAGCATCGCGTTTATCTCAATTTGTTGAAACACGGACTGATCAAGCCGGGCTTTGTGGCCTTTGTGATGGGGTCGCCGTCCGATTTGGAGCATGCTAAGAAGATGCAAAAAACGGTGGAAGATTACGGCATTTACAGCGAGCTGCGGGTGGTTTCGGCGCACAAAAACGGGGAGCGCATTCCCGAACTGCTGGCCAATTACAATCTTTCCATTGAGCCTGGCGCCATTATCGCCATTGCCGGACGTTCCAACGGATTGGGGGGCGCTTTGGCAGCTAACGCCGCGATTCCGGTCATTAATTGCCCTCCATTTAAGGACAAGATCGATATGATGGTCAATCTCAATTCTTCGTTAATGATGCCGTCGAACACACCGGCCGCCACCGTAATCGATCCCAAAAACGCCGCCTTAGCCGCCTTACGAAGCCTGAATTTACCTTGGTTGCGGGCGCGATTTCAGGAAGAGATTGATCGAATGAAAGAGGAATTACGTCATGCAGACGAACAACTACGATAAGCAGGCGCAGGCTTTGGCCGTTTCGCCTTTGGACGGTCGGTACGGTGCGCGCTTGCAACATTTGAGCGCGTATTTTTCCGAATTTGCTTTGATGCGCAGCCGTGTTTACACGGAGTTGATCTTTTTGGAAGCGCTGGACGAGACGGGGCTGTTTCCGCCTTTAACGGCCAAAGAAAAGGAGCGGATTGCTTTCTTTAAGGAAAATTTTGCGCTTAAGGATTACTTCCGCATTAAGGAGATCGAGGCCACCATTCAACACGATGTGAAGTCGTGCGAAATGTTTTTGCGCGAGCAATTGGGGCTGCGTCAACCGAATATGATTCATTTCGGGCTGACGTCGGAAGATGTGAACAATTTGGCGTATTCTTTTTTGATGCGGGATTACCTGCACAAGGCGCAGTTGCCGCGCTTAAAAGAAGTGTTGAACGTGTTGCTGATCATGGTTCGTGAATGGCGTTCGGTGCCTTTTCCGGCGCGCACCCACGGGCAAATGGCTTCGCCTACGACGGCCGGAAAGGAGATGGCGGTTTATCTCTCCCGCTTGCTGCGGTTGTATCGTTTGCTTAAAGACTTTCGCTTTTCGGGGAAACTGAACGGAGCCACGGGCAACTATTCCGCTTTAAATGCGGCTTTTCCCGATTACGACTGGATGGCGTTTTCCCGCCGGTTTTTGCAAAAGCACGGGCTGGAAGCGAATTTGGTCACTACGCAAATCGAAGATCACGACACGTGGGCATCCTATTTGAATTGGGTTAAGCAGATCAACAATATCATTCTGGATTTGGATCGGGATGTGTGGCTTTACCTGACGCTGGGATATTTTATCCTGGCTGCGGACAAAAAGGCCGTGGGCTCTTCGACCATGCCTCACAAGGTGAATCCCATTAATTTTGAAAACAGCGAAGGCAACATGCAGGTTTCCATTGCGCTGATCAACGGTCTGGTGGATAAATTGGGCAACTCCCGTCTGCAACGCGATCTTTCGGACAGCACCGTTACGCGCAATATCGGTGTGGCCTTGGCGCACAGTGAGCTGGCTTTGCAGGAAACGCTGCGCGGGTTGAAAAAACTGGCGGTGAACGAACCATATTGCCTGCACGAATTGGAAGCGCATCCCGAACTTTTGGCCGAGCCCATTCAGACCATTTTACGCAGGGAAGGGGTGGATGATCCGTACGCTTTGCTAAAAGAAGTGACCCGCGGGCAACACATTACCTTGAAAGATTTGCATGGGCTGATTGATCAATTGGACATCCGGCCGGAAGTTAAGACCGAACTGAAAAATTTGCGCGTTTCCGAGTACATCGGTGATGCGGTGCGCATTTGCGATGCCGTGATTACCCGGGCGGAGAAGGAGATTGGGTAAGGGGGACGTAATTCGTTATCCGTATATTCGTTAAGTGGGATTCGGGGATTGGTAACTGGTAACTGGGAACTCGGAACTCGGAACTAAGGCGACAGCCGTGTCTCGATACGTCCCGCTTGCGCGGAACTACTCGACAACCGGTTGCCTTTGTTTGCGCCCGGTTTCCGAGTATTCCGCCTTGGCGGAATGTATCGAGGGATGGACGCGCCAAAATTGAAGAAACCATAGTTTTCCGAATAACGAATAACGCATACACGAATAACGATAAAGCCAGTTCCCAATTCCAAGTTCCCAGTTCCTAAGCAAAAAACGGTGATTTGCAAACGACGGGAATTTGTTTAAATTTGGGCGACCGGAATCCATCCCTCGGCCTAATATTTGTTAAAGGAAAGTGTGCCGATAGAACAAAATGACTTTGAGCAAAGATGAGAAGCGAAGGTTAATTGAGTGATTTCAAAAAAAATTTTTTAAGATTTTTGAGCTTTGGGGTATAATAAAATAAACGATTCGGAATGGAAAGTTAACATGGTTGAACAAGATAAAATC
>JALWEA010000604.1 GCA_027039465.1 Calditrichia bacterium
AATGACCAATCCCAATAGGAATACGAACAACCGCGTAATGCGGTCGGCAGCATGATGGTGTACCTCGGGTAAAAGGTCATCCGCGGCTACATGTAAGAATGTCCCCGCCGAAAAAGCAATTAAATAGCCAATGGTTTTATGACTGGCGGTACCCTCAAATACAAAATAGGTAAAAAAAGCTCCCAATGGTACCATGACGGAGAAAACAGTTAAATAGGAAAACAATTTTTTATTTGAATAATTTTCTTTGATGAATAAACTGGTTAATGAAAGTGAAGCCGGTAATTTGTGAAATAAAATGGCGATAAACACGATAATGCCCAAACGGGGCACCATGATGCCCGCTCCAAGGGCCAATCCTGTGATTAAGCTGTGTAACGAAAGTCCGATAAAGGCCGAAAGGCCGATTTTATGATACTCACAGTGTTCGGCCGGGCAGGGATGCGTCATAACGAATTTTTCCAAGAGATAAAGAGTAAGAAAACCCAGCAAAGCGGCAATGCCGACTTGAGGCCCGATGTATTCGATTGAATCGGGAATCATGTGTAAAAAAGAGGCGCCCAAAAGTACTCCGGCGCCTAAACTAATAAACAAATGAATCAAGCGATGTTTATGTTTAAGATAAAAGGGGATCAACCCTCCGATCCAGGCAATGATAATGATACTTAGCGAGTAGATAATCAAGTCTTTTAAATAGACATTCATTATAAGCTCCGAAACTTTTTATGAGATTTAAAACGAAATCGTCACCAACCGCAACTCAAGACGATTCACGATTTTGAGTTTTGGGCCGCACGGCAATTGTTCCTTCAAGCTCGGGATATTTACCGCGAATATTTTTGTAGAATGAACGAATTTGCTGCAAATCTTTTTCAATGTCTCCGCTTGGCCAAATTAAAGGTCCGAAGCCTCCGGTTTTAGTGGAGTAGTCCAAAAAACCAAGTGCGATGGGAACATTAGCCGCAAGTGCCATGTAGTAAAATCCGGTCCGCCAATAATCCGTTTTTTTGCGCGTTCCTTCGGGAGATAGCGCAATCACCAAATGCTCATGGCTGTCAAAAATGGTTTTAATGTTTTGCACGAAATTTTGTGAATGCTCCCGGTTAATAGCAATGCCGCCCGTTTTCTTTAGCAGCCAACCCAAAGGCCCTTTAAACAGAGATTCTTTACCCAGCCAGTGCAGATGCACGCCCATGGACGTAAATAAAAAAAGCCCGAGCGGCATGTCAAAATTGGAAGTGTGCGGGTAACCGACCAGAACGTATTTGGGCACGTCCGGAACTTTGCCGACCGCTTTCCAGCCAAATAATTTAATAACAAACTTAGACAAAATTTCGGTTATCGGCGATTGTTTTTTCAGCTTTTCTAACATGGCTTTTTATCCGTTCGTTCCGAATGGACTTCCGATTTTGTTAAACCGATAAATCCCGTAAAAATTCCAATCGATTATTATTTTGGTGAAAAAAATAGCAAAAAGTTGCAAAATTTTTTGGCTTTGAAGAAGAAATACGGCAAAGTTCTTGAAGGAGGAAAAGATGTTAAGCGTTATTCGTTATTCGTATATTCGTTAATCGGATGTGGGGTGAATTGTTGAATGGGAGAATGGATAAATCGTTATTCGTGTATTCGTTAAGCGTTAATCGTTAAATCATTGTTTGTGCAGTCGGTGGCGTACGCCCGTTATTTGATGTGATTTCCAAGTCTGTCATTCTGACCCGCCTGAGGCGGGGAAGAATCCCTTGTTCGGTAGATTGAACAAGTTTGCAAATTCTGTTTTGCGACCCATCCCCTCCCTTCCCTATGAATCGTCCCGATGCTCGGGATTTTCAACACGGAAGGGTGCCCCTTTCCCGATGGGCGTTTGATGGATTATTGAGTTGAAGTAATTGCGTGCCCGCTGATGTGCAGGATCGTGGCGAGTAGCCGATAAATCGCAACGGAACGGAGAATTGTTTAAATCCGTTTATGCTTTGAAAGGAATCGACGCGTCATTTGGGAACCGGACGCAGTCAAAGGCAACCGGTTGTCGAGTAGAGAGCGCGCCAGCGGGATTGTATCGAGACACGGCTGTCACACCTGGGATGTCATTGCGAGGTGCTGAACCATGGCTGGCGCCACGGATTATTAAGGCAGTGACATGAGTTGCCTTTAAAACCCACCCCTGGCCCCTCCCTGC
>JALWEA010000605.1 GCA_027039465.1 Calditrichia bacterium
CGGCATTATTTTTACAGAGGCGCTGTAAAAATGATTCAGCCTTTTTAAAAAATTAGCTGAAAAGTTAACAAGAACAAACGAATTTTCAACAATCGCTCAATTTAGGTTAAATATAGTAAGAGCAATCATTAAAATACGATAAGTTTACTACTTAAAAGGTAAGATAATGAATGTAGTAAAATTATTTGAAGATTTAACATTTAAAAGAATTTTAAGCTTTTTAGGCCCAGGATTTTTAGTGACCGTGGGTTTTATCGATCCGGGGAACTGGGCGACCAACATCGAAGGCGGCGCCAAATTCGGATACGATCTTTTATGGGTGATTACCCTCAGTACACTGATGTTGATATTGATTCAACACATGTCGGCCAAGCTGGGTATTGCCACGGGTAAATCGCTTGCCGTTAATATTCGTGAGCGTTTTTCGCCACCGGTTTCGGCCATAATCGGAACAACAATTGTGCTGGCCTGCGTGGCCACCGATGTGGCGGAATTGTTGGGCGGCGCCATCGGATTTAAACTGTTGTTTGGTATGCCGCTGTGGATGGGCGCTTTGGTAACGGTCTTTTTGGAAGTTTTTTTGATTATCAGCCAGCGCTACCACCGTCTTGAAAAAATAATCATTGGATTTTTGGGCATCATTGCTTTGTGCTACGTAATTGAAATCGGTATTGTAAAACCGGATTGGGGTTTGGTTGCTCCGGCGCTGGTCATCCCGAAACTCAATATGAGCAGCATTTACATTGCCATGGGTATTTTGGGCGCGGTGGTTATGCCGCACAACATTTTTCTGCATTCCAATGTGATTCACAGCCGCAAATGGGGAATGAACGAAGATGAAAAAATAAAGTTGTTGAACTACGAAAAGCTGGATACTTTTTTTGCCATGGGCATGGGTTGGATCGTGAATTCATCGATGATCATTGTCGCGGCAGCAGTTTTTTTTCATAATAATGTTTTGGTCGATAGCATCGAACAGGCCTCCGCAACTTTGGAACCATTGGCCGGTCCTTTGGCCCAGCTTTTGTTTGCCATTGCGCTGGTTTTTGCCGGAGTCGGGTCGTCGATCACCTCATCCATGGCGGAGGTTAATGTGATTACCGGATTCCTGGGTAAACCCGAAGACCCTCAAACGTTATTGTACAAAGTATCGGTTTTTATTACCGCCATTCCTTCTTTTTTAATCATTGCCTTAAGTTTGAACACTTTTAAAATTTTGATTTTCAGTCAGGTGGTGCTCAGCGTTCAATTGCCGTTTACCCTTATTCCGCTGCTGATTCTGGCGCGCGACCGCAAGCTCATGGGACGATTGCGCAGCGGGAAAGGGGAATTTTCGATGGCCATCCTCATTTCGGCTATTGTGATTGTTCTGAATGTTTATTTGCTTTATTCAACGTTTGCAGGGGGAAATTAATATGCAGATTTACAAAAAAATATTGGTTACGGTGGACGGTTCTTCCGCTGATAAACGGGTTTTGGAACATGTGGCTTTATTGGCCAGGCAAAACAAAGCAAAAGTGGTCATCTTAAATGTCGTCCATTCCCACACCATTGATCAGGAAAGAGTATTGCATCAAAAAGCGGAATCGTTGTTGGAACCCTACGTCAAAAAAATGAAAGATCAAGGCATTGATGTTCAAAAATTAATCCGCAGCGGTGAGCCGGAAAAGGAAATTTTAAACGAGATTGAGACAAATGATTACGATTTGGTGGCCATGGGCACGCACGGACACAAATGGCTGGGCGATATTTTGTACGGTAGTGTTTCGGATGTTTTAAAGCATAAGATCAGTGTACCTTTGTTGTTGATTAAAGCGGAATAATGTAAGGCCAAAGTGTTTTTCTAACAATTAAGCAAAGCATGATCTTTTTCTTTGCACAGCTCAAAACATTCCGGATTTAAGCGTCCGCAGCGAATTATTTTACCTTACGTTAAAACAATCCTCTTTTGTCAAAAAGCAAACCCAATTTACAACTTAAATAGAAAAGAATAAATCGAAACCTTTGTAAAAATGCCAAGATTGCAGGATTTTATCAATTTGCGAATATGCGGTTCTGATTTCCATGCACGCACAAATCATGGATAAATCCATGTTGATCAACAGATTACGCCCCCTCTCTTCGAAGAAGAGAGGGGGAATGAGGGGGTGAGTTAAAAGGTTTCAATAAATCGATTTGCATTATTCCATTTCAGGAAACACGCGCTCACCGGACAAAAAGGTCTGTTCTACCTTCAATGTCAACATTTCTTCTTCGGACATCGTAAAAGGATCGGCATTGAGTACAATGAAATCAGCTTGTTTACCGGGGGCAAGACTTCCGGCAGCCTGCTCTTGTCCGGCTGCCTGAGCAACGCCCTGTGTAAAAGCACAAATGGATTCCGCAACGGTCAAACGTTCTTCCGGATACCAAGCCGGTTCGTTTAGTGAGAATTGAAAACGACGATTCACCGCCGAAAAAATACCTTTGATCGGATCGGGCTCGGCAACCGGGGCATCGCTGCCAAAGGCCAACGGAACGCCTGTATTTTTAATGGAACGAAAAGCGTAAGCCCAACGACTCCGTTTGCCCCAATGCCACTCGGCCGTGGGCACATCATCGGCGATATGGATGGGCTGCATTGAAGCCACAAGACCGTATTGGTTAAACAACGGGAGCAAATCCGAACGAATGAGCTGCACGTGCTCGATTCGGCTTGTTAATCGGAATTTTTTGCGGCAGGCTTCGTTGCGCTCCAATGCTTTAAGCACGCGCTCAACGGCCCGATCACCAATGGCGTGCACCGCAACGCCTAATCCGTGACATTCTGCCAGGCGGATTCTTTCCCGCAATTCTTTTTCCGGCATTAACTCCAAGCCGTAAAGATTTTTCGTATGCTCGTAAGGTTTTGAGAGCAGGGCTGTTTGCGATCCCAATGAACCGTCGCTGAAGAATTTGACCCCGCCGATGCGCAACCATTCATTGCCAAATCCGGAACGCAGACCGCCGGCAATCAGTTGTTCCAATTCCGTTTGCTGAAAATAAACCACCACACGCATTTGTCGGGGGTGCTTTTGTTGAAAATTTTGCCAGAAGGAAAAAGCTTCGGCGTCTTCCATGGTGTGGATGGTTGTGATGCCTTTGGCATGCAAACGGCGAACAAGCTGTTGTACACCCTTTTCCAATTGATTGGCGTCCGCCGTCGGCAAATGTTTTAGCGCCAAATCAACCGCGCGATCGTACAACAAACCGGTCAAATTCCCTTGGGCGTCTTTATCGATGCGTCCGCCTGCAGGATCGGGTGTTCGGGCCGAAATGCCGCAACGTTTTAAAGCAACCGTGTTAAGCCAGGCCGAATGGTAATCCTGTGATTGCAAAAACACCGGCCGGGTCGGGAAACGCACATCCAAAAATTTGCGATGCGGTTGACCGTCTTTCCACAGATTTTTATTATAACCGCGACCGATGAGCCAATCGGCCGGTAAATAAGCGGAACGGGCAAATTCCGTTAAAATTTCAAGCGCCTGTTGTAATGAACGCGCTTTGGACAAGTCGGCTTCAAAAAAGGTGCGTGCCATCCAAAGGGAATGTAAATGAGCGTCGCCGAAAGCGGGTAAAACCGTTTTGTTGTTTAAATCGATTATTTGATCGTAATCCAGGTTCGGAATATCATCCTTTTTACGGCCAAGATGGTAAATGCGGCCGTCGATAACGGTCATCCAGGTAAAGATTTCGTCAGGAAAAAGAGGGTAAAAACGGGCGTTTTTAAACATATAGGTTTTCATGGTAAAATCAGGACATAAAAAAAGCCCTGACGGGCAGGGCTTTATTTGATTTCGTTATTTGCATTGGGATAGATGGCTCGGATCTTTCCTTCGAAGTACTCTTCCTGTGCAATGACCGTCGGATTAATTTCGCGTTCGAATTTAAGGTCTTTGATCAGTTCGTGATCGTACAAATCGTTTTCGTCGAAGAAATCCTTAACACTGTCAGCCATCTCTTTTTCTTTGCGTTCGGCAATCCGTTTGGCATTGATTTGCCGAGCCCGCGCGGAGATCAATAAACATGCTTCGTAAATATTGGATGTTCCGCGCTTGAATTTTTTCAGATCTATGGTTTTGATGGCCATTCAAACCTCCTTCAAATAAATTTATCTTGTAAGTTTAAGAATTGAAATTAAGTTTGTCAAATGTTTTTTGAAGATAGCATGTTGTGCTCGTTGCAGTTTCTGTTTAACCACCAATTTAAATTGCAAACTCGGAATGGTATCGAAGGTAGGCGTACCACTTTTCTATCAAATCACCATTTACGAATAACGGCTACACGGTTAACGGATAACGTTTCCCTTATTAACACCCTTCCAAATTGCCCATTCAACAATTCAACGATTTAACCATTTAACTTTCCTGTTCCGGCTCGAATTCAAACCAGAAAATATCTCAAAAGACGAAAAGGAAGATGCGGCAATATCCAATAAAACGGTTTCCAGCGCCGGGAAATAACCGTTTTTTGTTTCTTTTTTCCGATGGCTTTCAGAATACATTTGGCGGCTCTCTCCGGTGAAATGGCCCAAAACATCTTTTCCTGATCTTCGGTCATGGGAGTGCGCACAAAGCCTGGCATAATTTCACTGACCGTAATACCCGTTTTGGCAAGCCGCAGACGCAGTCCGTCCAAATACCGGCTTTCAAAAGCTTTGCTTGCAGTGTAAGCTGGATTTTTACTACCTAAAAATTTTGCCAATGAAGTAATGCCCACCAAATGACCGTGACCTTGTTTCAGAAAGAACCGCGCAGCCCAAATGAGAGCTGCCGCGTAACCGACAATATTGGTTTGCAAAACATCATTTTCGATCTCAAACAATAAATCCGGATTTTTACGGGAGATGCTTGAAGAAACCACAACAATATCAACGCCGCCCATGCGCTCGGCCAAGGCATCCAAGCGTTCATTCAAACCGGTCGTATGACGAATGTCCGCCACTTGCGCGAAGAATTGACGGTCATGGGCTTTGGCCATTTCTTTTAATTGCGCTTCATTTCTTCCCACGCCGCCGACAATAAGTCCTTGCTCCAAGCTCAATTCGGCCAATGCCTTCCCGATGCCGGAGGTGCAACCGATAATCATGATGCGTTTTTTAGGTTCTTTCATATTTTTTTGCAATCCAAAATAATTTTTTGATATTTTAAGTAAATTAAGGAATCAAGTAAAATGAATTTCCGTTCCGTTGCCTATGAGCAGATTCCCTTTACCAATCCATTTAAAAGCGGGCAGCCATGAATTCTTTAAGTAACATTCAAATTGATATTCGGGTGGGAACTTCCGGTTACAGCTACGAAGACTGGCGTCAGGTTTTTTACCCGCCGAATTTACCAAAAGGTAAGTTTCTTGATTTTTACGCCCAATTTTTTAATGCCGTGGAAGTTAACAGTACCTATTACGCCATTCCTTCCAAACAAACCGTTTATTACATGGCGCGGAAAACTCCGCCCGATTTTTCGTTCATCGTTAAAACCAACAAAGAGACTACCCATGTGCGCCGGGAAAACGAAGAAGCGATCGCTCAATTAATTGAAGCATTAAAACCGATGATTGACATGCAAAAATTCCACGGATTTTTGGCGCAGTTTCCGTATTCGTTTAAAAACAACGAAGCCAACCGCCGCTATTTAATTCAAACCAGAGAACTTTTGAAAGATTTTCCGCTGTTTGTGGAATTTCGCCATCGGAGCTGGGCCACGGAAGCGCTCTACGAATTTTTACGCGAACATCAAATAAGCTATGTTAATGTGGATGAACCGAATTTGCCGAATTTGTTACCGCCGCAAGGTATTGCCACAACGCAATTGGGCTATGTGCGCTTTCACGGTCGCAATGCCAAAAACTGGTGGGAAGGCGACAATGTCAGTCGTTACGACTATGAATACAGTGAAGAGGAACTCAGGGATTGGCTGCCCTATATTCACCAATTGGTGCAAAATACGTATCGGACGTATATTTTTTTCAATAACCATCCCCGCGGACAGGCCATTAAAAATGCACGCCAGATGCTGCAAATTTTAACCGAGCAGTTGTCGATTTTTACGGAAGGCTAAAAAACAGGGAATCCTTATTCTTATAGCCGAGTAAAGTTTAACGGTTGATTGGGAATCAGGAATTAGGAACTGGGAACTGGGAATTGGTTAAGAGTTAAGAGTTAAGAGTTATGGGTTAAGGGTTATTCGTATATTCGTTAATCGGAAAGTGCGGTTTGTATAATTCGTGGCGCAACCGGTTGTCGAGTAGTTCCGCGCAAGTGGGATGTATCGAGACATGGTTGTCATCTCAGTTCCAAGTTCCCAGTTCCGAGTTCCCAATCACGCTTAACGAATATACGAATAACGGATACATGCTTATCCCTTAACCATTTCCCCACCGCCCCAATAATTTCTTGATTGTTATGTTGTTATTTATTTAATTAGTTGATTATGCAAGCATCTTACGGATTCATCGAAACACGCGGGTTTGTAGCGGCTGTTACCGCCGCCGACGCCATGGTTAAAGCCGCCGACGTGGAATTATTAAAATTCCGTAAAGTGGGAGGCGCTTTGGTCACCATTATTGTTAAGGGTGATTTGGCCTCTTGCCAGGCTGCCGTTGAGGCGGGCGCCAAAGCGGCTCAAGAAACCGGCCTGCTGGTTTCTTCCCACATCATTGCCAATCCTTACG
>JALWEA010000606.1 GCA_027039465.1 Calditrichia bacterium
TGTCATTTAATGTTTCACGTGAAACCGGAAATTTATGTCGCTTGAAGAGATAGCGAAGTTTTTTGAACAGCAGGGAATTGTTTTATCTGCGTTTCAACTCGGGCAATTAAAACGCTTTGTGGAATTGTTGCGGGAATGGAATCGGAAGATTCATTTAATTTCCAAAGGCGATGTTGAGAATATTGAAGGAAGACATATTTTACCGAGCCTGGCTTTTGCGGATTTTGTGCGCGCGAAATTCGGACAAAAAGCGGTTAATATTATCGATTTGGGTACGGGTGCCGGTTTGCCGGGTGTGATCTTGGCGGTCCTTTTTCCGGAAAAGCGGTTTTGGTTGTTGGATTCATCCAGAAAAAAAACCTTGTTCTTGAAAAAGGTAAAAAGCGAATTAAGTCTGAATTTTCAAATCGTAAATGAACGGTTTGAAAACTGGCAGGCAAAGAATTCAATAAAAATCGATTTAATAACGGCCAGAGCGGTGGCTTCGATAGCCGATTTGCTAAGTTTAACCGGTGCGGTCTTAAAAGAGCAGGGGACGCTTTTGATTACAATGAAATCCTGCGGTTTGGCTGAACCGATTCCGGATTCAATAAAAGAAACGTTTCATTTAAGGATATTGAAAAATAATTTTGCGAGTTTTTCCGACTATATGAAAGATAAATGTTTAGTAAGTTTGGAGTATTTACATGGAAGAAAAGAAACTATTTGAGGAACTTTCCGGACTGGTAACGGAAATGCGTAATCCGAATTCAATGGATATTGATGTCATGGATACGCTGGATGCCGTCAAAGTGTTTAACGAAGAAGATAAAAAAGTCGCTTTTGCCGTAGAAAAGGAATTGCCCTACGTGGCTCAGGCTATTGAAATCATTACCGAAGCTTTTAAGAAGGGCGGACGTTTGTGTTATTTTGGCGCAGGAACCTCCGGTCGCCTGGGTGTTTTGGATGCGGTTGAATGTCCTCCTACCTTCGGTGTAGATCCTGGAATGGTTGTCGGGCGCATTGCCGGTGGTTACAAAGCATTAACCATTGCCGTTGAAGGTTACGAAGATTACGAGGAAAACGGAGCCAAGGACGTTGCGGATCTCGAAGTTAATGAAAATGATGTTGTTTGCGGGATTGCCGCCAGCCGCAGAACGCCTTATGTTGTGGGCGCAATAAAGGAAGCGCGCAAGCGAGGCGCAAAAACCATTGCCGTAGTCTGTAACCCGCGTGAAGATCTTCAGTATGATGTGGATGTGGCCATTTGCCCGGTTCCGGGTCCGGAGGTGATTATGGGCTCCACACGGCTAAAAGCAGGGACTGCTACCAAGATGGTTTTGAATATGCTGACCAGCGTTTCCATGATTAAGTTGGGTAAAGTTTATGAAAACATGATGATTGACCTGCAACAGAATAATAAAAAATTGGTCGAACGCTCCAAACGCATTATTATGATGGCTGCCAATGTGGATTACGACAGAGCCGCCGAATGTTTGAAAATTGCCAAGGGTCATGTAAAGACCGCTATTTTTATCGCCAAAACCAATGAGTCGGTAGAAGTGGCCAAAAAATATATCGAAGCTAACGAAGGATTTCTCAAAAAGGCCTTGCAGGCTTATGAACGCGATAAAAACGGCAACAAATAATTTAATTCGAAAGCCCCGATTTTTTCGGGGCTTTTCATTTTAATTTGACGGTTGAGCCACATACTATGATTTCTTTATATTACGATAACCGTTAAACAAAAAAAATTTGCTTATGACCTCAGTTTTAGGGCTGGTATTTCTTGTTATCATTGCCATCGTTGGCAAATATCTTTTGGATAAATTAAATGTTAAAACAATCGGTTCTAATTTTTTAATCTATTCAGGGTTCTTTTATCTCCTATTGGGTGTTTTATCTAATCCTAATATATTGAATATATTTGAATTATCTGTTTTAAAAAAATCGGAATTCTTTTTTAATTTTGTCTTGGGCTGGACGGGTTTTTTGGTCGGATTACAATTAAATCTGAAAGGCATCAAACGCTTTCCTAAAAAATATTACCTTTTATCGGTGTCTCATTTTTTGATTTCATTCGTAGTTATCTTCTTGTTATTATTGATATTAAGCTATTCTGATTTAATCCAAGCTACCTATTTGCAGATATTGTTGTTAGCGATTATCGGAAGCATGGGTTCGGTGCTTGGGGTGGGGCTGTTGGCGAAAGAGCGCAGTATCCGCTCGGTGAATGCCTATTTCCTGCAGTTTACAACGGCGTTCGATAATGTGTTGGGTGTCTTGGCATTAGGATTACTTTTTTTTATTCACCAACTGACCATTAATGATTTTAATAAAGCGATTTTGGTTGACGGTTTTTCCTATTTAATCATCGTATTATTGGCATTTTTTTACAAATATTTGGATAGTGAATTCAAAACATCCGAGGAAGAGGCTCTGTTGATTCTCGGCTTAATCCTGATCGTTGTCGGGGTGGCGCGTTATCTTCACAACAGTATATTGTTTCTCAGTTTTTTTCTCGGGCTCTTAATCATCAACATGAAGGCCGATACCAAAAAAATTCTCATGGCGGTTCAGGGTTGGGAAAAACCGCTAAATTTTATTTTATTATTCACAATCGGTTTGTATTTGGATTTTAATGTTTTGGAGATGAACGGATTGTTTTGGGGTTTTTTGATTATTATGCTGGTCGCCAAATTTTTAGCCGGAGATTTTTACCAGCGCTTTAAATTGCATCACCGTCCGATTAAAAAGGAAAATAAGCTTATTTTGTACGGAATGAGTAGTTTATCCTTGGCCATGGTGTTGGACGCTTATTTTACAAATCATAATCCCGTACTTTTGAAATTGTTAACTTTGGTGGTTTTAAGTTTTTATTTGACGAATGCATTCGTTCTTTATTTTGTAAAAGAAAATGAAAAATAACCTATGAAAAAGTTAATCGGCGCTGTTGTTTTATTTGGAATTTATTTCGTTTTAAAACGTTATTTTGTGGTCGGTACGTTTACGCCCGACGTGGAAAATTTATTGTTAATGGGAATTGTTCTTGTCGGCGCTTTTCTTGTGGCTAAGTTATTAAATAAGGTAAAACTTCCCAAGTTAACCGGCTTTATGATTACCGGATTGATTGTAGGCCCGAATGTTTTGCATTTTCTTACGCATCATAATCTGGAGCAACTCCGATTTTTCGAAAACTTTGCGCTGGCTTTTATTGCGATTACAGCCGGCGGCGAGCTAAAATTCAGTCGTATTAAGAAAATCATCAAGCCCGTTTCGTTTATTTTATTTAATCAAATATTTCTTGTTTTCTTCGCTTTGTTTCTTTTATTGATTCCATTGTCGAAATTATTCTTAGGTAATCTGATTTCAAATGAACGGTATTTGATGGGTTTTGCCATTCTATTTGCGGCCACGGCTTTGTCCAAATCACCGGCCACCACTATGGGCATTATTACGGAATTGAAAGCAAAAGGTCGAACGACAGAAATTGTCCTTGCCGTGACGGTTTTAAAAGCCATTATCGTTGTTTTGATTTTCCCGTTGGTAATCACCTATTCCAAAATTTATTTAATCGATCAATTTCAATTTACAAATCAACAGGTCATGGCGCTGGTTTACAATGTTTTCGGTTCTCTGGGATTGGGAATAGGTATTGGGATCATAATTATTTTGTTCTTAAAATATGTGCAAATCGAGAAAGCGTTGTTTTTATTTTTAACGGGTATTTTACTGACGGAATTAAGTGACATTTTTAATTTGGAGATTTTAATCAGTTCGATCATGGCCGGAATTGTCGTAGAAAATTTTTCGGAAAAAGGAGAAGAATTGATCACGGGGATTGAGAAAACATCTCTGCCTCTGTACATCATTTTTTTTACGTTTGCCGGAGCAAGCTTGCATTTGGATACTTTAAAAAAAGCGTTTTTAATGACCCTGATATTAATTGTTTTGCGCATGCTCTTTTTGTATTTAAGTAATTTTATTGCGGGCTATTTTCTGAAGGAGAATAAAATCATTAAACATTATTCCTGGCTTGGCTTTTTGGGACAAGCCGGTATTGCGGTCGGTTTGGCCAATATCATTGAGAAAGCAATCCCGGGAGAAACGGGACTCATGTTCAAATCCATTTTAATTGCAACCGTGGTTATTAATGAATTTTTAGGTCCTATCTTTTTTAAGTATCTGCTTATTAAGGCAAAAGAAGCCAATGTGTAGGAAATATTCGCCGGTGAACGTTGGCGTGGCCAATAATTTTTTTGATAAAATTAGAAAAAATGATTAAATTTAAAAAAATAAATAAGTTATATTCTATTTCCCGGTTTGAATGATTTGAAAGGACTTTGGGGGATCTATGAAACAGTTTAAAATACTCTATTTAGCAAGTGAAATTTCGCCGTTTGCCATTGCGGGAGGGCTGGCCGACGTGACGGGAGCCTTGCCGAAAGCTTATAAAAATTTGAATCAAGAAATTCGCATAATGGTCCCTAAATATAAATTCATCAACGAGCGAAAATATGTTTTAAGGGAAGTCATCAGACTACGGGAAATTCCTGTAACCGTTAACGGACAAACGGTTAATGCCTCGGTGAAATCGGCTTTTTTACCGGACAGTAAGGTGCAGGTGTATTTTATTGAAGTCGGAGATTTTTTTAATCGGCCAGGCATTTACAATGATCCCAAGACCAACAAACCTTATGAAGACAACGGGGTTCGTTTTGCCTTCTTTTCCAGGGCGGTTATTGAGACGTTGAAAAAATTGTCGTGGCAACCGGATGTAATTCATTGCAACGATTGGCAAACGGCTTATGTGCCGGTATATTTGAAAACCATCTATCAGGGCGATCCGTTTTTTAAAGGCATCAAAACGCTTTACACTATTCACAATTTGACCAACCAGGGCGAGTTCGATGTCGATCTTGCGGAAAAAATAGATTTTGACAAGAGCCAGGTTAAAGAGGGTGGTATGTTCTACAAAGACGGAAAGCTCAATTTAACCAAGGCGGCCATCTACTTTTCCGATTTTATTACCACGGTTTCCGAGACTTACGCCCATGAAATTCTGGCCAATGATGAAGTGGGCTTTGGATTTGGCCCGATTTTGGAAGAAAAAGGTGATAAATTCGAAGGAATATTAAACGGGGTTGATTATGGAATTTGGACGCCTGAAAAAGATAAGTACATTCCTTACCACTATTCCAAAGAAGATTTGAGCAATAAAGAGGAAAACAAGAAAGCGCTCCTGATGCGTTTGGGTATGGAATATGAACCGGATGTGCCGGTGATCGGTATGATTTCCAAATTGACGCCTCAGAAAGGGTTTGATCTTATCGCCGCGATTATGGACGATTTGATTAAAGAAAACGTAAAGCTGGTCATTCACGGCGACGGTGATCGCGATTTGGCTGAAAAGTTTTTGGAGTATGCCAAAAAATATCCGGACAAAGTGAGTGTGAGCATTACGTATGATGAGAAAATGGCTCATTTGATCGAGGCCGGAAGCGATATGTTCCTCATGCCCTCCCGCTATGAACCGTGCGGATTAAATCAAATTTACAGCATGCGTTACGGAACCGTTCCCATTGTTTCGGCGGTTGGCGGTCTGTACGATTCGGTGGAAGATATCGATGAAGAAACGGGCGAAGGAACGGGCTTTATTATCGAAAAATTAACACCGGAAGATACATTGAAAGCCATCAAGCGGGCGCTGAAATATTATCAGGATAAAGAGAAGTGGCAGAATTTACAAAAACGAATTATGGAAGAAGATTTTTCGTGGGACTATGCGGCCAAACGCTATCTTGATATTTTTGATCGCTTGGTAAACGATACGGATGATTTGGAGAACATTGTTTGACAAACCTTAAAAATAGATCGTTTTTAAGTTTTCTGTTTCCTAAAAAGAGCAGAAAACTTTTTATTTTTCGGGCAATTTTATTAACGGGTAATGCTATTGGATAAAGCAGTCTTTCTGGATCGGGACGGAACAATTATCGAGCAAATGGGTTATATTAATCACTTTAGTCGCATAAAAATTTTTCCCTTTGCCGTGGAAGCGATTCGCCTGTTCAGACAGGCAAATTTCAAAATCATTGTGGTTACGAATCAGGCCGGAGTGGCTAAAGGATATTTAAGCGAATCCTATTTGAATGAGATGCACGAGCGCATGCTTTCTCAATTTGAAACGATGGGCGCGAAAATCGATCGTTTGTATTATTGCCCGCATCATCCCAAAGAAGGCAAGGGAGAATACAAAAAGGATTGCAATTGTCGTAAACCCAAAACCGGAATGATCGATAAGGCGGTTAAAGAATTCGATATTGATTTGAAAAGATCCATTGTAATCGGAGATCGTGATTCCGATATTGAGATGGCGCATCGTGCGCAAATACGTTCGGCTTTTGTTCTTACGGGTTACGGTACGGGAGAATATGTGAATTCAAAAGGGGCTTTACCTTTTAAGCCCACGTTTATTTTTAATGACCTTTTACAAGCGGCTCAAACGATTGTTCATTTAGACCTTGCGACTAATTGACAGATGTGACGCTTATCGTTATATTTACGCATTTTATTTAAGGAAGAGCGGGTTGCGATGAAGAAAATTCTGATTCTGTTTTTAATACTGAGCGGTTGGATTATTTCGTGCCAGAAATTAAATCCGATTGAACCACCGAAAGAATTCAGGGCTATTGATGAGTTCGGT